>JALSHQ010000022.1 GCA_026982145.1 Gammaproteobacteria bacterium
TTCGCTAGCAAAACCGAAGATGCCTCGGCAACAGACACTCAAGGTTCGATGCCGCGCCATGTTGCCATTATTATGGATGGCAATGGTCGTTGGGCTAAAAAGCGTTTTATGCCGCGCATCGTCGGCCATAAAGCGGGTGTCGAAACCGTGCGTGCGATGGTACGTCACTGTGCAGAAAAGAAAATCGAAGTGCTCACCCTGTTTGCTTTCAGTAGCGAAAACTGGCGTCGCCCAGAAAAAGAGGTGCGCTTGTTGCTAGAGCTTTTCGTGACAGCACTAAAGCGGGAAGTAAGACGACTTAATGAAAATAATGTTGTTCTGAAAGTGGTAGGAGATCACAGTGCTTTTCCGCAGGCGTTGCAGCAAGAGATCGCCAGCGCCGAGGCGACCACGAGCGCTAATACAGGGCTCAAGTTGGTGGTTGCAGCCAATTACGGCGGGCGTTGGGACATCGTTCAGGCAGCACGTGCACTGGCTGATAAAGCGGCTGCCGGGCAGCTTAAACCAGCACAGATCGATGAGGACGCGCTTGATCGTCATCTTTCACTCTATGGCATGCCCGAGCCGGATCTCTTTATTCGTACCGGCGGCGAAGAACGTGTCAGTAATTTTCTGTTATGGCAGCTTGCCTACTGTGAAATGTATTTTACCGACACCCTGTGGCCAGACTTTGATGGCAAAGCTTTTGATGAGGCGTTGAACTCATTCAGTAAGCGAGAGCGTCGTTTCGGCCGCACCGGTGATCAGGTGTTGGAACAGAAAGAAAATGCTTAAGCAGCGCATTATTACGGCTTCGGTACTGGCATCCCTTTTTGTCTGGGGGGTGGTGGCGCTGCCGACCGCTTATATTGCACTGCTATTTGCGGTGATGGTGACCGTAGGTGCTGCTGAATGGGTGCGCCTCATGGGTGAGCCTGCCGCGATCGGTAAATACCCGTTTATCGCGTTGGTTTGGGTGTCGATGATTATCGCGGCTTGGGCGAGCCAATACGCAGCACTTTTTTATCTACTGCTCATCATCTCAGCGCTGTGGTGGGGCTACGCCGTGTGGTTATTAAGGCGTTACAGTGAACATGTTTTGAGCGGTGAAGCGCAAGGGGTGGTGACACAATTCCCGCTTGCCGCACTCCCAGCCATCGGCATTATACTTTTAGTGCCCACATGGATTGCGATGGTGGTGCTGCACACGATTTCCCCATATTGGTTGCTATTGCTGCTGCTGTTGATTTGGGGTGCAGATACCGGCGCCTATTTTGCGGGGCGTGCTTTTGGCAAGCGCAAGCTGGCACCACAGGTCAGCCCCGGTAAAAGCTGGGAAGGGGTTGCTGGTGCTATGGCGATGACAGTCGTGGTCGCGCTAGTAGGGGGCGTGCTATTGGATGTCAGTGGTGTGGCGCTGCTAGGGCTGGTGCTACTTGCGCTGGTGACGGTTGCATTCTCTATTGTGGGTGACCTGCTTGAGAGCCTGATGAAACGTCGTGTAGGGGTGAAAGATAGCGGTACGCTACTGCCCGGTCACGGCGGCGTGCTTGATCGTATCGATAGCCTCACTGCTGCTGCACCACTCTTTGCGCTGGGTGTTTCACTGCTGGGCATTCGCGCATGAAAGGCATCACCGTACTTGGCTCGACCGGCTCAATTGGCGTCAATACGCTGGATGTAATTACTCAGCACCCGGAGCACTACCGCGCAGTGGCGCTGACCGCCCACCGCAATGTTGCGCTTCTGTTTGAACAGTGTATCGCTCATCGTCCCGACTATGCTGTGATGAGTGATGAGGCCGCAGCCGAGGCGCTGCAGCAAAAAATTACAGCCGCAGGGGTGGCAACCGAGGTGCTTGCGGGTGTTGAAGGCTTAGAAAAAGTGGCACGATTGCCGCAGTGTGAGCAGGTGATGGCTGCGATTGTGGGCGCCGCCGGTCTACTGCCTACGCTGGCAGCGGCACGCGCAGGCAAACGGGTGTTGTTGGCCAACAAAGAGGCGCTGGTGATGTCGGGCCACCTTTTTATGGATGCAGTGCACGAGCATGGTGCAGAGCTGCTGCCGATCGACAGTGAACACAACGCCATTTTTCAGTGCATGCCAGAGCGTTTTAGCGGGCTTGAGAATGGCGGGGTGATACAAATATTGCTCACCGGTTCCGGCGGCCCATTTCGCACGGTGGCACCCGCAGCGCTGGTGGATGTGACGCCTGACCAAGCGTGCGCTCACCCCAACTGGGTGATGGGGCGTAAAATTTCAGTGGATTCAGCGACGATGATGAATAAAGGGCTGGAACTCATTGAAGCGTGCTGGATTTTTGCCGCGCCACCCGAGAAAATTCAAATTGTGGCACACCCGCAAAGCATCATCCACTCGATGGTTGAATATATCGATGGCTCGGTATTGGCGCAAATGGGTAGCCCTGATATGCGCATCCCCATTGCGCATGCGATGGCGTGGCCGCAACGGATCTCATCGGGGGTGAAACGGCTGAACCTGTTTGATGTGGCGCGGCTCGATTTTGAACGCCCTGATACCACCCGCTTTCCATGCCTAAGGCTGGCACGAGAAGTGGCTGAACGGGGGGGCACCGCAGCCGCAATTTTGAACGCGGCTAATGAGGTCGCAGTAGAGGCTTTTCTCGCTGAAACACTCAGATTTACCGATATTAGCCGCGTCATTGAAGCGACGCTCGAAGCGGTTACCGCACAAGATGCCGCGAGTTTGGAAGTTGTATTGCAAGCCGACGGCGCGGCACGTGAAACGGCACAACAACAGATTGCAAGGTTGAAAGCGAAATGATGAGTTCGGTATTGTCATCAATCTTCTTTTTTATTATCGCCCTCGGGGTGTTGATCACCGTGCATGAGTTTGGCCATTTCTGGGTCGCACGCAAAGTGGGTGTTAAGGTGATTCGTTTTTCGGTTGGCTTTGGCAAACCGATTTTTAGCTGGCGCCGCCCCAATGATGACACCGAATATGTGATCGCCATGTTACCGCTCGGTGGCTACGTGCAGATGCTTGATGAGCGTGAGGGCGACGTAGCCCCTGCCGATCTTGAGCGTACCTTCAATCGCAAGTCATTAGCGCAACGCACGGCCATTGTGGCGGCTGGCCCAATTTTTAATTTCATATTGGCGATTGCCATCTACTGGCTGATTTTGGTCATTGGCGTGAGTGGTGTTAAGCCGATTGTGGGTGAGGTCAATGAAGGGAGTATCGCTGCTGCCGGTGGTTTTCAGCGTGGTGATGTAATTACCCGCGTGGGTGATACTGAAACAGTCACCTGGGGGACAGCGGGGATGGCGCTACTGGACCATAGTCTGGATGCTGAAGTGGTCAAAGTAGAAGTACTGCAAGATGGTGTGGTTAGCCGAGTGCGTGAGCTCGATTTTTCAACGCCGGGTTTAGCGCTTGAGCGCAAAGAGCTGCTCGACAGCATCGGCATCAATATTATGCGGCCGAAAATTCCCGCACTGATTGATAAAGTGACCTCCGGCGGCGCTGCGGATAAAGCGGGCATTTTAAGTGGTGACCTTTTGCTAGCTGTGGATGGTGAGTTGATCGAGGACTGGGCCGGATGGGTACAGAAAGTCAGGACAAACCCAGAGGTGACCTTTAAAGTTGAGCTTGAACGTGAAGGGCGATTGATGATGATTGACCTTCGCCCTGCGCGTATCTCAACAAAAGAGGGCGAGATTGGCCGCATCGGCGCAACGGTGGCCTACCCCGAAGCGCTGTTTGCAGAGTTTAATGCGGTTGAACGTTACTCTTTTTTTGCAGCGTTCAGTGCTGCTTTGGTGAAAACTTGGGACATGTCACTGCTGACGCTGAGAATGTTGGGCAACATGGTGGTCGGTAATGTCTCGATTGAAAACCTGAGTGGGCCGATTAGCATTGCGCAATATGCAGGTTCATCAGCAGGGATCGGCTTTGTCGCTTTTGCCGGGTTCTTGGCGATCATCAGCATTAGCCTTGGAGTGTTGAATCTTTTGCCGATCCCGATGCTTGATGGCGGCCATCTTTTCTATTACCTAATTGAATGGATTAAGGGTAGCGAGGTTTCAGAAGAGGTGCAGGCAATCGGGCAGCGGGTGGGCATCGGGCTGCTTGCGCTGGTGATGTTTATCGCCTTTTATAACGACATCGAGCGGCTGGTAGGTTAGCCGATGGTGAATATGAAATTGATGTTGCGCGCAAGCGCATTGCTATTAGCCGCTGGTTTTAGTGGCAGTGCTGCATGGGCGTTTTCGCCTTTTACGGTGCAAGATGTGGAGGTGCGAGGGCTTGAGCGTATCTCATTGGGCACCGTGCTTAACTATCTGCCGCTGAGTGTGGGTGAACAGCTGGATGAAGCGCGCTCCGATAACATCATCAAAGAGTTATTCAGAACAGGGTTTTTTGATGATGTGAGTGTTGCCGCTCGCGGAGATGTGTTGGTGATTTTGGTCGATGAGCGCCCTGCGATTGCAAGCATTGATATTTCAGGCAATGAAGATATCGAGACAGAGGCTTTAAATGATGCGCTGGAACGCATTGGGCTTGCCAGCGGTCGAGTTCTTGACCGTTCAGCGCTGGATAAAGTGGTGCGTGAGCTGGAGCGCCAATACTTTAATCAAGGTAAATATGGGGTCAAAATTGAATCAGCCGTAAAGACGCTCGATGATGGGCGGGTTGAGATCGAGATCGATATCAATGAAGGTGATGTGGCGACCATCAAACAGATTAATTTAGTGGGCAACCACGCTTACGCTGATAGTACGTTGCGCAGTAAATTTCAACTCGATTCACCCGGCATCTTTTCCGGCGGTGAGCAGTACTCGCGCTTTAAGCTGGGTGCCGACCTTGAGTCACTGCGTTCCTACTATCTTGACCGAGGCTATATTAACTTCAACATCGATTCGACACAGGTCACCATCACCCCTGATAAACAAGATATGTTTATCTCGATCAATGTTTCAGAAGAGCATCAATACTCGATTAGTGAGGTAAAGCTCGCCGGTGACCTCGTGCTTCCAGAGACAGAATTGCGCGCGCTGCTAACACTTGCAGAAGGTGAAGTATTTTCTCGCAGCAAAGTGACTGCGAGCACCGAAGCGCTCAATAGTCGCTTGGGCAAAGAGGGTTTTGCGTTTGTTAATATCAATGCGATTCCCGAAGTGGACACAGAAAATCGTCTGATTTCACTGACATTCTTTGTAGACCCCGGACGAAGGGTCTATGTGCGCCGCATCAATATTAGTGGTAACAAGAGCACTAAAGATGAGATTGTGCGGCGTGAGTTTCGCCAAATGGAAGGTGGGTGGATCTCAACGGCACAGATTGATCGCTCACGCGCGCGTATTCAGCGCCTTGGTTTTTTCGAGAATATCAATGTCGAAACCCCCTCAGTGGCCGGTACTGCTGATCAAGTCGATATTGCGCTCTCTTTAGATGAGCGCCCCTCTGGTTCGTTGACAGCAGGTGTTGGTTTTTCACAAACTCAAGGACTCTTGATAAATGCCAGCGTCAGCCAAGATAACTTTTTGGGCACTGGAAAACGTATCGAAACGAATATCAATAACAGTGATGTGAATACGGTTTATAGCTTCTCGTACAATAACCCTTATTACACGGTCGATGGCATCAGTCGTGGTTTTAATCTCTCTTTTCGGAAGACGGATGCGCGCGCAGCAAATATCGCCGCATACACTTCAGACCAGTACGGTTTTGGCGTTAACTACGGTTTTCCGTTGAGTGAATTCAATCGCGCATCACTTGGGTTGGCTTATGAGAATACGACGATACGTACCTCAAGCTTAACCCCTCAATCTATCATTGATTTCTTGAACGAGAACACCGATGAGTTCAATATTTATAAATTGACGCTAGGGTGGTCGCATGACACTCGAGATCGAACCATTTTTGCAAACAATGGTCTGCTCGTGAGCGTGAACAATACCATCGCACTGCCGGGGAGTGGTCTCACATACTATAAAGTTGATTTTCGCGCGATGAAATTTCAGCCGTTGACGAAAGAGTTAACCCTCCTGATGAAAGGCACCCTCGGGTATGGTGATAGCTACTCAAACACGACGCGCTTGCCATTTTTTGAGCACTATTATGCGGGTGGCAGCAGCTCGGTACGCGGCTATGAAGGAAATTCGCTGGGCTTGCAAGAAAACAATGTTTCTCGGGGCGGCGCGTTGAAAGTGGTGGGTAATCTTGAATTAATCCTACCGATGCCGTTTGTGGCCGAGGATAATCGCTCGCTGCGCTTGAGTGGCTTCTATGATATTGGTAATGTATTCACTTCAGGCAAAGATTATGATTCGGCGGAATTGAGAACATCCACTGGGATCGCGCTGATCTGGATGTCGCCCATTGCGCCGTTAACATTTAGTTACGCCTTTCCCCTGAATGATAAAGAGGGTGATAGGCTTGAACGCTTCCAGTTTACACTGGGTTCGTTTTTCTTCTAGATTTTTGAAAATCGAGGTTGAGACTTGAATAAAATAATCAAAATGGTTTCAGTCGGGGCTGTATCCCTGCTATTGGCACTGCCCGTTGCGGCAGC
>JALSHQ010000023.1 GCA_026982145.1 Gammaproteobacteria bacterium
GCACAAAACGGTGTTTCAGCGCTGATTTCAACCACACTGCCCAGTGAGGTGGGCGAAAAATGCGCCACCGTTGACTGCCTGCTGGCCAACATCCTCGCTAATCCGCTCATGGCATTGGCCGGCGACTTCGCAACGCGGGTCAAGCCTCGCGGCACCCTTGTGCTCTCCGGCATCTTGAGCGAACAGGCAGCCGATGTCTGCCTAGCCTACGAAAAGTGGTTTAAGTTCCTGCCGGTGACAGAAAATGAGGGCTGGGTCCGTCTTGTCGCCATCCGTAATGAACTATAATGGCACCATCACCGCACTGCTCACAACGTTAAGACGACTAGACAGGAAAGTAACCGATGTTCACCCAATGCGCGCATTGCCACACAAACTTCAGCATCAGTGATCAAGATCTCACCGCCGCAGGCGGCTTGGTGCAGTGCGGAAAATGCGACCAAACCTTCAACGCGCTCTACTCGCTCTCTAAACACCCATTAAGCAGCGATGATGCCGCTGAAGTCGTCGAGATCTCATCCATCGACCGCCTCGGCAGCGAAGGTGCCGCCGCAAGCTGCCCACTCGTAAATGAGGATGAAGCCGAGCCCGCAAAGCCCGACCACTTAAAGTGGGCAATCCTCGGATTGCTGCTCTCGCTGCTGCTCTCCGTACAAGCGAGCTATTTCATGAGTGACAAGCTGGCTCAAGGTTACCCCACGCTGCGCCCGTGGCTTGAGCCGTTCTGTGCCGTGACCCACTGCCAACTTTCACTGCAACGTGCCCCAGAAAAGATCACCATCATTAACCGCGATCTGCGCAACCACCCGACAGTCTCGGGGGCGCTGCTGATCAGCCTGACCCTGCAAAATAACGCTAGTTTCACCCAGCCTTACCCACAATTGAAGTTGAGCTTCTTTGATCTTAACCACACCTTGTTGGCCAGCCGTACTTTTCGCCCTCGCGAGTATCTCTCGCAAGAGGTTGATCTCGATAGCGGATTTCCCGCTGATAGGGCGTTAAGCGCCACGCTGGAGCTCATCGACCCCCATAAAGAAGCCGTCAACTTCGAATTCGAGTTCAAATAATCGCTTAAAAAAGCAACAACTTCTGCTTTATCCCCCCACTCAGAGCAGGTATGATGTGGCGCTCTACAGTTGCGCCCAATCGGCATAGATCGAACTGGCAGCACTGACTAATATTGCGCTAAAGAAGATGCAAATCGGACCCTACACACTATCCAATAACCTGATGCTTGCGCCGATGGCGGGGGTAACTGACCGCCCATTTCGCCAACTCTGTAAACGGCTCGGCGCCGGGATGGCGGTATCAGAGATGATCTCCTCGAATTCACTGCTATACGGCAGTGAAAAGACGTTGCGGCGCGCCAATCATGACGGTGAAACGGAACCTCGCTCGGTGCAGATTGCAGGCTCAGACCCTGTGATGATGGCAGAAGCAGCTAAGCACAACGCTGACAATGGCGCGCAGATTGTCGACATCAACATGGGCTGCCCCGCCAAAAAAGTCTGTAATGTGATGTCTGGCTCAGCACTGCTACAAGACGAAGCACTGGTAGCTCGCATTCTCGATGCGGTGGTCAACGCCGTTGAGATCCCGGTGACATTGAAGATTCGCACCGGCTGGGACCCAGAGCACCGCAATGGCGTGGCCATCGCCCGCATCGCTGAACAAGCGGGTGTTCAGGCACTGGCCGTACACGGTCGCACCCGTGCTTGCGCCTATCGCGGCGAGGCTGAATACGAAACTATCACCAAAATTAAACAGTCCATCAAAATTCCGGTCATTGCCAATGGCGACATCAGCACCCCCGAAAAGGCCAAACAGGTGCTCGAACAGACTGGCGTCGATGCCATTATGATCGGGCGTGCCGCGCAGGGGCGGCCGTGGATCTTCAACGCCATCAACCATTACCTCGCCACCGGCAAGCACCTCGCAGAACCCACTATCAGTGAAATCAGCACCATCATGCTCGACCACCTCGAGCGCCTGTATGAATTTTACGGTGAATACATCGGGGTGCGCATGGCGCGCAAACACATCTCTTGGTACAGCAAAGGGCAAGCGAGTGGCGCCGCCTTTCGCCAGCGGGTGAATCGTGTCGACAGCGTTGAGCTACAACTGGCACTCACCCGTGAGTTTTTTGAGCAACTTGAAGCAACATCACACCAGCCACCCATCCAAACCAACCTGAAAGAAGCTGCCGCATAATGAGAACAGACAAACAGGAACGCCGTAAACAACCCATTAGCGCCTGCATTGACACTGCACTGGAGCGCTATTTCCATGATCTTGAGGGTCACCAACCTGCAGATCTCTACCGCATGGTCATCAACGAAGTGGAGCTGCCGCTGTTAAAATCGGTACTGGACTACACGCGGGGCAACCAGAGCAAAGCGGCAGAAATTTTGGGGATTAATCGCAGCACGCTGCGCAAAAAGCTCGAATGCTATAACTTGAATAATTAAGAAACCCTTGGTTCATTCATGAGCTCGCATCTCCTGCCTAAAAAACCCAATCTTGATGCGACCCTTTCAACCCAACGACTTTAAAACTTCACAGCCATGACTATTAAACGCGCACTCATCAGCGTCTCGGACAAGAGCAATATTATCGAATTCGCCCAAGGACTTCAGTCCATGAAGGTTGAAATTCTCTCGACCGGCGGCACTGCAAAATTACTCGCTGACAACGGCATCGAGGTGATTGAAGTCTCGGATCACACCGGCTTTCCAGAGATGATGGATGGCCGCCTCAAAACGTTACATCCAAAAATTCACGGCGGCATTCTGGGGCGACGTGAGATCGATGGTGAAATGATGGAACAGCACAACATTGCTGCGATCGATCTGGTGGTAGTGAATCTATACCCTTTTGAGCAGACCGTTGCCCGTGCTGACTGTGACCTTCCGATGGCGATTGAAAATATCGACATCGGCGGCCCCACCATGGTGCGCGCAGCCGCTAAAAACCACCAAGACGTGGCGATTGTTGTCGACCCCATCGACTACGCTGAAGTGCTCGAAGAGATGGCCGGAAATGACACAGCACTCCACCGTGCCACCCGTTTTTCACTCGCGGTAAAAGCCTTTGAGCACACGGCGGCTTATGACAGCACCATCGCCAATTATCTTGGTAGCATTACCGATGGCGGCATCTCAAACGAGCATCGCGCCGCTTTCCCACAGAGTTTCAACGCACAGTTTATCAAGTCTCAAACACTGCGTTACGGCGAAAACCCCCACCAGAAAGCGGCATTCTATGTGGAGTCTCGCGCACAGGAGGCGAGTGTCGCCACCTCCGCACAGCTACAAGGCAAAGCGCTTTCATTCAACAACATTGCGGATACGGATGCCGCGCTGGAGTGTGTGAAGCAGTTTGATCGGCCTGCCTGCGTCATCGTCAAACACGCTAACCCCTGCGGCGTGGCGGTCGCTGATTCGATCTTTAGCGCCTATGATCGCGCTTATAAAACGGATCCCACTTCGGCCTTTGGCGGCATCATCGCCTTTAATCGCCCACTAGACGTTGAGACCGCGCGTGCCATTATCGACCGTCAGTTTGTAGAGGTGATCATCGCCCCCTCTGTCACGGAAGGGGCCATCACTACCGTGGCTGAAAAAGCCAACGTGCGACTACTGGCCTGCGGCGAGTGGCCTGCGGAGCGTAGCGTGGCACTCGACTATCGGCGCGTTAATGGTGGAATGCTGCTACAAACAGCCGATACGGCGATGGTGACGGCGGCAGACCTAAAAGTCGTCACCGAAATAGCCCCTTCTGATGAGATGATGCGCGATCTGTTGTTTAGCTGGAAGGTGGCGAAGTTTGTGAAATCAAACGCAATCGTCTACGCCAAAGCGCTCACCACCATCGGTGTCGGCGCAGGGCAGATGAGCCGCATTTACAGCGCGCGCATCGCGGCCATTAAAGCGGCCGATGCTACGCTCGATGTCAAAGGCTCAGTGATGGCAAGCGATGCCTTTTTCCCTTTCCGTGATGGGATTGATGCCGCAGCCGCGGCGGGCATTATCGCGGTGATTCAGCCGGGCGGCTCGATGCGTGATCAGGAAGTGATCGATGCGGCCAATGAGCACGGCATGGCGATGGTCTTCACCGGCATGCGCCACTTTCGACACTAAGCACCATCACGCGGGCAGGCGCCAACTCTAAGGTGCCGCCCGCCTTAAATAAGTACGGATGGCCAGCCCCAGCAAGGCAAGCCACCCAATCGCCAAGCCACTCGCACCTACACCGCTCTGCCCCACACTGCTGAAGGTGAAGGCGTAGATTTCAAAGCCAGCGGTCTCCCTGTTCCCCATATTGTCGACCGACATAAAGCGCAGCACGGTCGCTTCCGAAATTGGAATCGGCCCGGTGTAGACCTGTGTGGGTCGGTTACTGCCGACATCATCCGGGTCGGGGGGTGAGCCATCCAACGTATAATACGTGCCCCCGTCCTGACAGCCGGAGCCCGTCACAGCGCCCAGCGCGGGATGGGTGGCTGGCACGTCTTCAAAGTCATAACAGGTCAATACCACCTGAATCTCAGAGGTAAATACGTTGCCCCCCGTGTTAGGAAACGCGGTGGTCTCAGGCGCACCAATATCAACCCGGTACTGTTGGCCCTTCACCCCACCGACCGGCCCGTTGGCCGGAATGCTGTTGGTGTTCATCACCTCGCTGTTCCCCGCGCGGTCCTGCGAGAAAAATTGCAAATTCACCAGCCCGTATAGCCTTGAGCCGGGAATAAACTCAGCAGGAATCTGCTCCAGCGAAACACGCTCAAGGCGCACCGCTTGCAACACAATATCGCTTTCACTTCTATCTAAAAACACTTGGATTAGATCTACCTGTGAGGCCAATATGTAAGTTGGCGGGGGTGCCGCAGAGGCAGGAATCTCCGCTAATGAGTATGCGTTGCCGCTAATCGAGCCGAGGGTGATTTGAGTAAGATCCATATCTTCCTCTGCCAAATCAGCCATGGTGACCGCATCATCCGGCACATTCTCTGGCGCAATCACATTGCCCAACAAGTTGGCGGTAAGTGAGTCGAGCCGTATTTCGGCAAGGTCAACATAGTCCCTCACCCGATTTAAATCGATGCTATTAAGTGAGACGGCAGCACGTGGAATGTCCCCCAATTTAAAGGCATCTAGGTCAATACGGAATGCCGCATTTTCTTCAGTTGAGATGATGTCAGCGAGGGTCATGTCATAAAAAACCGCTTGCTCTGCTTCGGTCAGATCTGCCAGTGTTGCTGTTCTTAGGGGGAGTAGCTGTTTGGGGGTGAGCGGTACGTCGTAAAGACTTGCGGTTGCGCTGGGTGAGCCATCTTCTGTGTTGTGTGGGTCGGAGCCATCAGTGGTATAAAATGTTTTATCGCAGTTAGCACCGCCAGCATCTTCGCACACTAACGCAATTTGAACTGCATTGTCGGCGATTTCTGGAAAGGCATCCACGGGCAACACATCCGGCAGTATCTGGTCGGGCTGCGCCCTCGTCTCAGGGAAGGTGATATCAAGCCCGTAGTCAACCGTGATCACATCACTAACAGAACCATGTGCATCCCGCGCAAAAAATTTAACAGTGGTATTCGCTGCTGAGATATCAAATGTTGTTGGCGGCGGTATCACGGGGGGGGCTGGAGGGGGCTGGGTATAAAGATACTCGGTACTGTTTTGATCAGGCTCGCTGCCGTCTATTGTTACAAATAGACTACAGGGGCCCGCCGTGCTGTTATGGCTACATGACAGGATAATATCCAACGGTGAGGTGTTGTAAAAACCGCCCGCAACGTGATCAGTGGCGACCGGGCGCAAAGTATCAAAGAGCGCCAAATAGTTATGGGGCACGCCTGCCACGGAGGTAAACTCACCTCCCACCATCACTAAGCCATCACCCTCCGTGCGCTCAGTAACATAGACAGGCGGTGAACCACCGGCAAGTTGCGGGTTCCAAGCCGTCACCGCATTCAATGGGATGGCGCTATCTTCCGTTAAGCTATAGCGCGCCACATTGCCCCTTGCTAACGGCGCGTTCGGCAAGGGGGCACTGGTTAATGCAGAAAATGCTCCCCCGACCCATAGCATCCGGTCATCACTGGAAAGGTCAAGCGAATAGACGCTTGTGCCAGCGCTGACATCGGGATCTACCGTTGTCACCACACTCCACCGATTGCTGGTGCCGTTAATCTCAAGCGCTGCAATACGGTTACGGCTGTATGGGCTGCCTGCTGTACCGTCATCAATGGAGGTAAAGTCACCACCTAAATAGAGCAGGCTGTCATCATCACTCAATGCCAGTGTGCGCACCACGCCATTTACTGAGTTCACGGCCCACAAGGCATTCGACAAGGGGGTGCCGTTAGCGACTTTGAGCGCTGCAATGCGCGAACGCGCGACGCCGCCGATGATTGAAAAATCACCCGCCGCAAAGACCAAGCTGCCATCATTGCTCACCACGAGTGAATGCACATCACCATCAGCACCGGGGTTAGGCCCCGGGTTCCAGTCGGTT
>JALSHQ010000024.1 GCA_026982145.1 Gammaproteobacteria bacterium
ACTGTCGATAGCATTGCTGACGATGTAAATGAGGCTACCGAGCTATTGATAGGCGAGGCTCGTGAGCCAACCACCCCCCCCGAGACTCTCTCGGAGTCGGTGGCAGTGCCGCTGAAAAAAAGGGAGGATGCTGTTGCGCCGTCGGTTGAAGTGTTGGCCAAGAGTGAAGCGCGCGCGGGCGTCGAGCAAGCAGAAGCACGGAACAGGCGCTGGGTACTGACGCAACCGGCGCGAGTTTATACGTTACAAGTTGTGGCGCAAGAGACGCTTCAGAAGCGAGAGCTGTTTATCTCACGCTTTGGTTTGGAAAATCGAGTTGAGCGTTTCAGCACTCAGAAAAATGGGCAACGTTGGTATGTGGCCGCCGTTGGCGTTTACGACTCGCGTGGCGAAGCGCTTGAGGCGAGCCGCCATCTGCCGCAGGGTGTGGTGCCGTGGGTGCGCAGCTTTGGTTCTATTCAGCGAGAGCTGTGGCGGGAAGATGTAGTGAGTGATGCTGCACAGCCCACCAAGGCCGTAGTGGTTGAGCGTGCGCCCACCCCCCCAGCAAGCGAACCAACCATCACCGAGCAGGAGCGCTGGGTACTGGCGCGCCCGCCCAATCATTTTGTTTTGCAGCTGGCCGCGTTTAAACAGGCTTCGAAAACAGAGGCATTCATTGCTCGCTATGGTCTGATAGATTCGGCAAAGCGGGTGAGGCTGCTTAATAAAGGCCAGCGCTGGTTTGTGGCTGTTTATGGTGACGCTGCAGATCGAGCCACTGCCCGCCAGATGGCAGAGAGCCTTGTTAATGACAAGGGAGTGGGTCGCCCATGGATACGATCTTTTAACTCTTTACAGCAGGCGATGCAGAAGTCCTACCAAAATTCACCCCAATAGCTGAGCTCACCACCGGTGATTTTCAGTTAAACCCTTTTTACTTCAATGTGTTGCGATGACTTTAGTGGGGGTTTCGAGAATACGCCGATATTGAATGGCGGCGCTCAGGCGGGTATACTTCGGCCTCCTAGTCTGTGTGGAGTGTTCACGCCTCTGCCCACAGCCTCTGCTGATGAGTAAAACCAGACTGGATGTGACAGAGAGTCCCCCCGGCTCACGGGTTTGAGCCGCTTAGGGGTGCTTTAAGAACGATGAGCCATCTTCTTGAGCATCTGCTGCTGTAAGGGTGTCCGCGCATTTTGAGAGAGAGGCGGGGCATTTCGGAAATATTTTTGAGAGGAACAATATATTGTCGCGCTCAACACGACCTTCTAAGCAAGGTTTATACGATCCTGCCTACGAGCATGACGCCTGTGGCGTCGGCTTTGTCGCCAATATTAAAGGTGTAAAGAGTCACGCCATTGTTCGCCAGGGGCTGACGATTCTTGAAAATCTTGAACATCGTGGTGCGGTAGGGGCAGACCCGCTGGCCGGTGATGGCGCGGGTCTGCTGCTGCAGATTCCAGATCAATTCTTTCGTGAAGAGTGCGCCGCTGCGGGCATTACCCTGCCAGCCGCAGGTGAGTATGGTGTTGGCATGCTCTTTCTACCGCAAAAGACAGGTGATCGCCAAGCGTGTGAACTGCTGATTGAAAGCACCCTCGAAGAGGAGGGGCAGACGTTGCTGGGGTGGCGTGATGTACCGACCGACAACAGCGGGCTGGGTGAAAGCGTTAAGGCTGTTGAGCCGGTTGTGCGCCAAATTTTCATCGGACGTGGTGATAACTGCGCCGATACAGACGCCTTCGAGCGTAAACTTTTTGTGATTCGCAAGCTGGCTGAAAATGCAATTGAGCGCTCCGGCATGGAAGAGAGCGGCCAATTTTATGTCCCCTCTTTTTCAGCGCGCACCATCAATTATAAAGGCATGCTGCTCTCCAATCAGGTCGATGCTTACTTTAGTGACCTGAACGACAAGCGCGTCACCTCTGCACTTGCACTGGTGCACCAGCGTTTCTCAACCAACACCTTTCCGTCGTGGGACTTGGCACACCCGTTCCGCATGATCGCCCATAATGGCGAGATCAACACCGTGCGTGGCAACATCAACTGGATGGCCGCGCGCCGCCACGCGATGGCCTCAAACCTGCTGGGGGATGACCTCGAAAAACTGTGGCCGCTGATCAGCGAAGGGCAGTCGGATTCCGCCTGTTTTGATAATGCACTTGAATTATTGGTTGCCGGTGGCTACTCGATGGCACATGCGATGATGATGTTGATCCCCGAAGCGTGGTCAGGTAACCCGCTCATGGATGAGAAACGTCGCGCCTTTTATGAATACCACGCCGCACTGATGGAGCCGTGGGACGGCCCTGCCGCCGTTGCTTTTACCGACGGCAAACAGATTGGCGCCACACTTGATCGTAACGGCCTGCGCCCTGCGCGCTATGTGATCACAGAAGATGACATCGTAATGATGGCCTCTGAGATGGGCGTGTTGGCGTTTGCTGATGAGAAGATCATCAAAAAATGGCGTCTGCAGCCCGGCAAAATGTTCATGATTGATCTGGAGCAGGGGCGCATCATCGATGATGAAGAGCTGAAAGCTGATCTTGCCAATTCGCATGACTATCAGGCATGGCTCGACAAGACACAAATTCACCTGAAGGATCTGCCCGCGGGCGACACACATGCCGGTTTTGATAGCGCGACGCTGCTCAATCGCCAGCAGGCATTTGGCTTTTCTCAAGAAGACATTAAAACCATCATGACACCGATGGCGCTGACCGGGCAGGAAGGCACCGGTTCGATGGGCACCGATACCCCGATAGCGGTGCTCTCGAGCAGAGCAAAGCCGCTGTTTAACTATTTTAAACAGAATTTTGCACAGGTCACGAACCCGCCGATCGACCCGATTCGTGAAGAGTTGGTGATGTCTCTAGTTTCGCTGATAGGGCCGCGACCCAATCTGTTGGGGCGTGATGAGGCGGGCAGCCACATGCGCCTTGAAGTGTCGCAGCCGGTGTTGACCAACGAAGACCTCGATCGTATTCGCCACATTAAAGATCATACCGATGGTGCCTTTAGTACCTGCACGCTTAATATCTGCTACTCAGCCGATCTTGGGGCGAGTGGCATGGAGCAGGCGATTGCCGATCTTTGCGCCGAAGCTGAGCGTGAAGTGAAGCAGGGTTATAATATTTTGATTTTGTCAGATCGCACTGTTGATGCGCAGCATGTTGCCATTCCAGCCGCACTGGCCACCTCCGCAGTGCATCAACATCTGGTGCGTGCCGGGCTGCGTACCGAAGTGGGGCTGGTCATCGAGACCGGTGCTGCGCGTGAAAACCACCATTTTGCGGTGCTCGCAGGTTACGGTGCCGAAGCGGTTAACCCATACCTCGCTTTTGAAACACTCTATGCGATGAAAGAGAGCTTGCCCGAGCAGCTCGATGAAGCGAAATTACAAAAGCGCTACATCAAAGCGGTGGGTAAAGGGTTACTGAAGATCATGTCGAAGATGGGTATCTCAACCTATCAATCTTATTGTGGTGCGCAGATTTTTGACGCGGTGGGTCTTTCAACAGAGTTTGTGGATCGCTATTTCAGCGGTACCGTGACCACCATCGAAGGGGCGGGGTTGGCAGAGATCGCGCAGGAAGCCGTGAGTTGGCATCGCAACGCCTATGGCGATGCGCCGATCTATCGCAATATGCTGGATGTGGGCGGCGACTATGCACTGCGTGTGCGTGGCGAAGAACACGTCTGGACCACCGACACCATCTCCAAACTGCAACATGCCACGCGCGCCAATGATGCCACCACCTATGCCGAATATGCGCGTCTGATTAATGAGAGCAGTGAGCGCCTGCTGACGCTACGCGGCCTGTTCAAATTTAAATCCGATAACAAAGCGGTGCCGCTTGATGAAGTGGAACCTGCGGCGGAGATCGTCAAACGCTTTGTGACGGGGGCGATGTCATTTGGCTCGATCTCACATGAGGCGCACTCAACTCTGGCGATAGCGATGAACCGCATTGGCGGTAAGTCCAACACTGGCGAAGGGGGCGAAGAGCGCGCGCGCTTTAAAACGCTGCCCAATGGGGATTCGATGCGCTCGGCGATCAAGCAGGTGGCATCGGGGCGCTTTGGCGTTACCGTTGAATACTTGGTGAATGCCGATGAGATTCAGATCAAAATGGCGCAAGGCGCCAAGCCCGGCGAAGGGGGGCAACTGCCGGGTCATAAAGTGAATCAGGTGATTGCGCGGGTGCGCCACTCCACCCCGGGGGTGGGGCTGATTTCACCGCCGCCGCATCACGACATCTATTCGATCGAAGATCTGGCGCAATTGATCCACGACCTCAAAAATGTAAATCCCAAGGCGCGCATTAGCGTTAAGCTGGTTTCTGAAGTGGGGGTGGGTACCGTGGCGGCCGGTGTTTCAAAGGCACACGCCGACCACGTCACCATCTCTGGTTTCGATGGCGGTACCGGCGCAAGCCCGCTGACCTCGATCAAACACGCCGGCTCGCCGTGGGAGATAGGCCTAGCCGAGACCCACCAAACATTGGTGATGAATAAACTGCGCGGGCGTATCTCTGTGCAGGTTGATGGCGGCATGCGCACCGGGCGCGATGTTGTTGTGGGCGCGTTGCTGGGTGCCGATGAGTTTGGCTTTGCCACCGCACCACTGATTGTGGAAGGGTGTCTGATGATGCGTAAGTGTCACCTCAACACTTGCCCGGTTGGGGTCGCTACACAAGACCCGGAACTGCGCAAGCGCTTTACCGGCAAGCCAGAGCATGTGGTTAACTACTTTTTTATGGTGGCCGAAGAGATTCGTCAAATTATGGCTGAGCTAGGGTTTCGCAAGTTCAATGAGATGATTGGGCGCTCTGAATTCCTCGACATGAATCGCGCCATTAACCACTGGAAGGCGAAAGGGCTAGATTTTTCTCGTGTGCTTTTCAAGCCTGAAGCAGCACCGGGTGTTGCGATCTATAATTGCGAAGCACAAGAGCACGGCCTTGAGCACGCGCTGGATAATAAGCTGATTGCAGAAGCGGCGCCCGCACTGGAGCGCGGTGAAGCGGTGACGATTGAAACCGCCATCACCAATGTTAATCGCACCTTCGGTGCCATGCTGTCGGGTCGTGTGGCCGAACGTTACGGCCTTGAAGGGCTGCCGGAAGATACCATTTCGATTAAAGCGCGCGGCATCGCAGGGCAGAGCTTTGGCTCATTTGCCGTACACGGCGTCAGTATTGAGTTGAGCGGCGAAGCCAATGACTATGTGGGTAAAGGGCTTTCCGGCGGACGTTTGGTGATCTTTCCGCCTAAAGCGTGCCCGATTATCCCTGAAGAAAATATTATTGTCGGCAACACGGTGCTTTATGGTGCGATCTCAGGTGAGGCTTATTTCCGTGGTGTGGGGGGGGAACGTTTCGCCGTGCGCAATTCAGGTGCGACAGCCGTGATTGAAGGGGTGGGTGACCACGGTTGCGAATACATGACCGGCGGTATCGTCGTGGTGCTGGGTCAGACCGGGCGTAACTTTGCGGCCGGGATGAGTGGTGGCATCGCATATGTGCTGGATGAGGCGGGCGACTTTAAACAGCGCTGCAACATGGCGATGGTTGAGCTGGAGCCGGTCCCCGCAGAAGATGATTCGCTGGAGCTGCTTGAACAGCAGGGCGGCGAGCTGGAAACACACGGTAGCGTTGATATTCAGAGCGACATGACACGCTATGATGCGATGCGCTTAAAACATCTGATTGAGCGTCACATGCACTATACCGATAGTGGCCGTGCGCGAGAGATCCTTGAGCAGTGGGATGCGTGGCTGCCGAAATTTGTGAAAGTCATGCCGGTTGATTACCGCCGCGCACTGCAGGAGATGCAGGTGGCACAAGAAAAGGCGCAAAGCAGCCGCGCCGCAGGAGGTCAACACTGATGGGTAAGCCAACAGGATTTCTGGAGATCGAGCGTCAAGAGCGCACCTATAAGCCGGTGGCTGAGCGCATCAAACACTACAATGAATTTGTGGTGCCACTGAGTGAGGCGGAGCTAAATGCACAAGGCGCACGCTGCATGGATTGTGGCGTTCCGTTTTGCCACCAGAGCTGCCCGGTAAATAACAACATTCCGGATTGGAACGACCTCGTATATCGGGACGACTGGCGCAATGCGATTGACCTGTTGCACTCAACCAATAACTTTCCTGAGTTCACCGGGCGCATCTGCCCGGCACCTTGCGAGGCGGCTTGCACCTTGAACCTTGAAGATATTCCGGTGACGATTAAAACCATTGAGTGTGCGATTGTTGATCGCGCCTGGCAGGAGGGGTGGATCAAACCGCAACTTGCGCCGCGCAAAACAGGTAAAAAAGTGGCCGTGATTGGTGGCGGCCCGGCTGGCATGGCGGCGGCACAACAGCTCGCGCGCGCAGGTCATACGGTTGAGCTTTTTGAGCGGGAGGATCGTATCGGCGGCTTGCTGCGTTACGGCATTCCTGATTTCAAAATGGAAAAACATTACATC
>JALSHQ010000025.1 GCA_026982145.1 Gammaproteobacteria bacterium
TTGCAGGACGCGCTCCCAGAAATGGCGGCGGGTTTTCATCTCGGGAAAGCGCACCTTTGCTCGGCCACGAAAACTCGCCAGCAACTTGGCAAGCCGCCCATAGCTCGCGGGGATCATCGTCTCTAGATGAGCGCGCAGCAGGCGCGCCAACACAGGCGAGGTGCCACTGGTCGAGACCGCTACGGTAACAGGTGTGCGGTCAACAATAGAAGGAAAGATAAAGCGACAAAGTTCAGGGCAGTCCACCACATTGACTGGCAGATTTCGCTTTTCTGTTGCGTCATAAACAGCGCGATTAACGGCGGCATCATCCGTCGCAGCCACCACTAACGCAACCCCTGCCAAGTCATCTTCACTAAAGTCACCGCGACGGTAAGCAATCTCACCCTGCGCCAGCAGCTCGCTCAAGGCATCGCATAACTCATGAGAAACAATGGTGATATCTGCTTGCGCACGTCTCAACAGCGCCACCTTACGTGCCGCGATCTCACCGCCACCGACGATCAACACCGGGCGGTTCTTAATGTCCAGAAAAATTGGGAAGTAGTCCATCTTGTCGCCTATTGCACAATGGGTGGATAGATGTGATCCACCCTGTATTGATAGCGTTATTCGATCACCGTCACGCCACCCATGTAGGGGTGCAGCACTTTGGGAAGATGAACCCGCCCTTCGGCATCCTGGTAATTCTCCATCACCGCGACTAGAGTTCGACCCACTGCTAACCCCGAGCCATTGACGGTATGCACCAGCTCCGGTTTTTTGCTCTCCGGATTACGCCAACGTGCTTGCATACGGCGCGCCTGAAATGAGCCAAAATTACTGCACGATGAGATCTCACGGTACTTCTGCTGCCCCGGCAGCCAAACCTCAAGATCATAGGTTTTTGTAGAAGAGAAACCGATATCCCCGCCACATAAAATCACCACACGGTAAGGCAGCCCCAACCTTTGTAACACCTGCTCGGCACAGTTTGTTAGCGACTCTAGTGCAGCATCAGAGGCTTGTGGTTTTACAACCTGCACCAGCTCGACCTTTTCAAACTGATGCTGACGAATCAACCCGCGGGTGTCTTTGCCATACGATCCCGCTTCGCTACGAAAACAGGGGGTGTGGCAGACAAATTTACGTGGCATCTCATCGGCATCGATAATCACATCGCGCACGATGTTGGTCACCGGCACCTCGGCAGTGGGAATAAGGTAATACTCCTGCTCACCTTCAAGCTTAAACAGATCCTCCGCAAATTTCGGCAAGTTGCCGGTGCCATAAAGGCTATCGGCATTCACCATATAAGGCACGTAGGTCTCAGTATAACCATGGTCGCCGGTGTGTAGATCGAGCATAAACTGAGTCAGCGCACGGTGCAGTCGTGCAATCGCACCCGACATCACGGTAAAGCGAGAACCGGTAATTTTGCTTCCCGTTTCAAAGTCCATGCCACCCAGCGTTACCCCCAAGTCGACATGATCTTTCGGTTCAAAGTCAAACGTTGTGGCCTCACCCCAGCGGCGAATCTCGACGTTATCCGCTTCATCACGCCCCTCCGGCACGTCTGCATGCGGGATGTTGGGCACTCCTTGTAGCATCTCATCCAGCACGGTTTGAATCTCAGCCAAACGCGCTTCACCCGCTTTGAGTCTGTCGCCCATGTCGGCAACCTCAGCCAGCAGCGGTGCGATATCTTCACCCGACGCCTTCGCTTTGCCAATCGACTTGGAACGTGCGTTGCGCTCCGCTTGCAGCGCCTCTGTTTCTACCTGCACCGATTTACGCTTCGCCTCAAGCTCAGAGAGCCGCGCAGTATCAAGTACAAAGCCACGCTTCGCCAGCTGCTTGGCCACGTTATCAAGATCATTACGTATTAATTGGGGGTCGATCATTTCGCTTCTTCTCTGTTCACTTTTTCTTTTCCCACTGCTGCTGTTACTTCTCTATTCAACGACTCATTCACACTGCGCATAGCGCGCCGGATTCCGGCATTTTTCCCTTTTCTCTTTACACTGCTAATCTACCATCAAATTCGCATCCCAGCTCACGATATGGCCTGGGGCGATCATCTCTCCGAGATGTTCAAGGATCGATGCTACCTTCTGCGGCTCATCGAAAAACTCCACCACCAGCGGCAAGTTCAACGACATGCTCAAAAGGTTTGATGAATGAATCTCACCCGACTGGCCAAAACCTGAGATGCCGCGAAAGACCGTTACACCGCGCACCTTCTCCCAGTCATGCAGCCGTTTAATCAGCGGGTCGAGCTTACCTTCAGCTTCCGTTAAATAGACCCTCACCATCGTTACCGTAATCTGTTTCATAGCTGTCTTCCTGCCAATACGCCGAACCAAGTTGCGCCCAGACATAATACAACACTCAACACGATATTCAGCCCTGCTTTCAACAGCGCACCCTGTTCTATCAAGCTCAATGTCTCCATAGAAAAAGTGGAGAAAGTGGTAAAGGCACCTAACAAGCCAATCAGCAGCGCAGCGCGCCATTCTGAGCTCAAGCTCATCCGCTCAATCAGCAACACATACAGCAGCCCCATCAGCAATGAACCGAGCACATTAACCGCCAATGTGCCGTAGGGAAAGCCGCGACCAAGCCACTGTGAAATACCGCTCGCCATGCCGTAACGCAGCACGGCGCCCACCGCACCTCCCGCTGCAATGGCAAGTAGTGGTGTCAACGCTCACCGCCACTGCGTGCTTTTGCATCTAACGATGCAAAATAGTCTAACTTCTCTTTTATTTTACGCTCCAGTCCACGAGGAACCGGCTGGTAATATTGGCGTTCACCCATCTCATCGGGGAAGTAGGTTTCACCTGCGGCATAGCCCTCCGGCTCATCGTGTGCATAACGATACGCCTTGCCGTAGCCGAGTTCCTTCATCAGTTTCGTGGGTGAGTTTCGCAAATGAATCGGCACCTCAAGTGAACCACGTTCTTTGGCCTCACTCGTTGCCATTTTATAAGCCATGTAAACTGCATTGCTCTTCGCTGCACTCGCAAGATAAGCCACGGCCTGTGCGATCGCCAGCTCACCCTCGGGGCTACCGAGCCGCTCCTGCACATCCCATGCACTGAGTGCGATCTGGAGTGCGCGCGGATCAGCATTGCCGATATCTTCACTCGCCATGCGCACCACGCGCCGGGCAATATAAAGCGGGTCACAACCACCGTCGATCATGCGCGCAAACCAGTAGAGTGCCGCATCAGGTGAGGAGCCGCGCACTGATTTGTGCAGCGCCGAGATTTGATCATAAAAGGCCTCGCCCCCTTTATCAAAACGACGCACTCCGCCGCTCAAAATCTCATTGGTCAATGTTTCATCAACGCGCTGTCTGCCGTGCTCATCACCATTTTCATGCGGCGCGAGGTCGGCGATGATCTCAAGAAAGTTCAGTGCACGACGCGCATCACCATCGGCCGCCACTGCGAGTTCGTCGCGTAAGGTTTCAGGGAAGTCGATCTCTCGACAGCCAAAGCCGCGTCGCTTATCTAACAGCGCACGATCGATGATGGCGCGAATCGCATCGCTGGCAAGCGCCTTTAACACGTAGACACGCGCACGCGATAACAGCGCATTGTTGAGTTCAAACGATGGATTTTCTGTGGTCGCGCCGATAAAGATAAACGTACCTTCTTCTATATAGGGCAGAAAGGCATCCTGCTGCGCCTTATTAAAACGGTGTACCTCGTCGATGAACAGCACCGTACGCCGCCCCTGTGTGATCATAAAACCTTGGGTCTTTGCCACCGCCTCTCGCACATCTTTAACCCCGCACAACACCGCTGAAAGACTGATAAACTCGGCATCGGCATAACGGGCAATCAGCCGTGCGAGCGTGGTTTTGCCACTGCCCGGCGGCCCCCAAAAGATCATCGAGTGGAGCTTGTCGGTCTCTATCGCGCTGCGCAGCGGCTTGTCTGACCCCATCAGATGCACCTGACCAAAAAACTCATCGAGTGACTGCGGTCGCATACGGTCGGCAAGCGGATGCCCCTGCATCTCAGCGGCCATCTCATCTAAATTCTCAGTGAGCTTTTCCACCTGACTGGACACTAAGGCTGCGGCTCTTCGATCACATCCGCACGCTCTTCAATGACATCCACACCAACTGGCACAACAAACCTGAACAGTGCACCATCGAGGCGTGGGTTACGCTTCATCTCGCTAAAACTCAACCGCGTGGTCTGATCAAAACTATCGACCAGCTCCATTATCCGCAATGTTTTGTCATCAAAGGCGAGGCGCATCATCGTAAAGTTGCTCTGCTGCGCTTTTGGTTTTAGCTCCAACCACTCAAGCCCGCGCTCTTCACCCGCCTCGGTAATCATAAAGCTGTCACTCAATGCGCCGCCACTGCTGAGCAGCAGCATTGGTGTATCCCCCATCGACTTCAACATCGGTTTAATGGTGACCTGCTCCAGATCCGCATCATAGATGTAGATCTTTTTTCCATCGGCAACAATCACCTGCTGGTAGGGGGATTGATAGTCCCAGAGGAATTTGTCGGGGCGCTGCATAATCAACACACCACGGCTCTCTTGCAGCGTAAAAGCGCTTACATCTATCACCGTCTGTTCAAAGTTAGCACGCAGGCTTCCTAGCCCTTCGAAAAAATGGTTGAGCCGATCCATCCCCTTCCCTGCCTGCGCAGAAAAAGGTATCACAAGCGTCATCAACATCAGCATGCCAGCCAAGCGTTTACAGATCGATGGTAACTTCACGCTATCACTCCTTTCATTTCGCCGGTGGGGGCACTAGCACTTCACGTGAGCCGTTACGCTCCAGCGGCCCGACAATACCGGCCTGTTCCATCCCTTCCACTAACCGCGCCGCACGGTTGTAACCGATTTTCAAACGGCGTTGAACCCCTGAAATAGAGGCCTTGCGGGTCTCGGTAACGATGCGTACGGCTGAGTCATAAAGTTCATCGCTCTCCACCCCTTCCATCTCAGGTAAGGCACCATCTGCGCCCGCCTCACTCGGTTTGAGCACTTCGTCAATGTAATCTGGTTCGCCATGTTTTTTGAGATGTGCAACCACTTTATGCACTTCGTGGTCATCCACAAAGGCACCGTGGACGCGTGTCGGCACTGCGGTGCCCGGTGGCAGGTAAAGCATATCACCATGCCCCAGCAGCTGCTCGGCACCGCCTTGATCGAGGATGGTGCGCGAATCAATTTTAGACGAAACCTGAAACGCAATGCGCGTTGGAATATTGGCTTTAATCAAGCCGGTAATCACATCTACCGAGGGGCGCTGGGTGGCGAGTATCAAGTGCAAACCGGCGGCACGCGCCTTCTGTGCTAGGCGCGCGATCAGCTCTTCGACCTTTTTGCCCACCGTCATCATCATGTCGGCCAGCTCATCGATGATCACGGTGATAAACGGCAATGGTTCCAGCATTACCACTTCATCACTATCAAGCGTCAAACCATCAGAAGGTTTTGCGAGCGGATCAGGAATGGGGTTACCGTTATCAATTGCCTCCTGCACCTTGCGGTTATAGTTAGTGATGTTTCGCACCCCGAGTGCGGCCATCAGTGCGTAGCGCCGCTCCATCTCAGCAACACACCAGCGCAGCGCATTGGCCGCCTCTTTCATGTCGGTGACGACCGGTGCCAATAGATGAGGGATCCCCTCATAGATCGAAAGTTCCAACATCTTGGGGTCGATCATAATCAGCCGCATCTCTTTGGGTGATGCGTTGTAGAGCATGCTCAATACCATCGCATTAACCGCTACTGATTTACCGGAGCCGGTCGTCCCCGCCACGAGCAAGTGCGGCATTTTGGCAAGATCGACCGCCACCGGATGGCCGCTGATATCTTTGCCGAGTGCGAGCGTCATCGGCGAGGCGATCTTGTCATACGCTTCTGATTGAACAATTTCGCTGAGGCGCACCATTTCACGATGTTCGTTTGGAATCTCAAGTCCCACCACAGACTTGCCGGGAATCACCTCCACGATTCGCACACTGATCGCGGAGAGCGCACGCGCCAGATCTTTCGCCAGATTACTGATCTGGCTCACCTTCACCCCAGGTGCGGGCTGTAGCTCATAGCGGGTAATGACAGGGCCGGGGTAGACCTCAACCACTTGAGCTTCAATGCCAAAATCGAGCAGCTTTAACTCTACTTGGCGAGACATCGCCTCCAGCGAGGCGTTGGAGATTACATTCTTGGGCGACTCAGGCGGGTCAAGCAACGACAGCGGCGGCAGCCCCCCTTTATTCGTCGATTTAAAAAGTGGCACTTGGCGCTCTTTTTCTAGTCGAGCACTGGTCTGCAACTGTTTTATCACCGGCTCAATGCGGGGTTTGAGTCGGGGTTTCTCTTTTGCTGCGGTGGTCACTTCACTCCGCTCATAGCGTGCACGGCGACCTTGAATGTAATCACGCAGGCGGTCAAATTGGTCGCGCAGGTA
>JALSHQ010000026.1 GCA_026982145.1 Gammaproteobacteria bacterium
GCAGCTTTTTCAGCTGACGATCATTGCGGCTTCCAAATACCTTACCGAAAACCTTATTAAGCATGAATACCCAAGGGCGACTAGTATGCGTCGCGTCGATTAGTTTTTATAATATTAGTTAGTCTGCGCCACCCTGATATCCTCGGTGATCTGAGGGGAATCTAGCGTTTTGCATTGATATATTTTATCGGATCAACTTCACGTCCGTTTTTTAATACTTCATAGTGTACGTGCGGTCCGGTTGAGCGTCCACTGGATCCCATCAACGCAATGCGCTGCCCTTTCTCAACCTCAACCCCCGCCTGCACCAGAATCTTACTATTATGGCCATAGCGTGTCACATAACCATTGCCATGATTAATCTCAACCAGATTACCATAGCCATAACGCGAATCCGCCCAAGTGACCACACCCGCTGCTGAGGCAATCACATCTGAACCATCTTTCCCTGCAAAATCAACACCTTTATGGCGTGCTTGCAGCCCTGTAAAGGGATCAACGCGCATCCCATAATAAGATGATATCCACCCCCTTGTGATAGGACGGCCTGCGGGGAAAACTTCGCCTTCTAATTCTCGCCCCATATAGAAGGCTTCCATCACACGCAATTGCTGCTCACGATCATCCAGCTGAGCAGCCAGTGCATCCAACGATGTTAAAAAATCGGGCACTTCAAGCGCCACTAATGTTTGAGATTGCCCCTCAGGGCCACCCTGCGCTGGCGCTTCAGTGAAATTAAACTCGCCCTTTTCAAGCCTTGCCTTTTCGGTCAAACGTCGCCCAAGCGCATTAAGCCTGACGGTGTGTGCCTGTAAACTGCCCAGACGCACGGCAAGCGCATTCATATTTTCACGAGCGATACGGGTAGTTTCTGCCAATTCATCACGATGGCGCAACATTTCAGACTCCCAGTTACTTGGCAGCGCTTGGTTATTCGCCTCCATTTTGCCCACTTCATAGCCGACATACATGACGCTGCCCGGAAAAATCAGCGTAATAAAGAGCAAAATAAGCAGCAGCTTATTTCGCCCCAAATGAATGCTTAAAGATTTTTTTGCTTTCTTTGAAAACAGAATGATGTTCATCTATCCTTACTCACTATCAGTCTTTTCCTAAATACCTTTAACATCACAAAAATGCGCCATCCCAATTCTGTCAAAAAACTACTTAGCGGTGGTCATTCAAAACAACTGCGTCGCTTGGCTCAGTTTTCAAGTCAGCTCAAAGAGCTTAGCGCGCTTGTTCAGAGCTGTCTGCCCTCACCACTGCAGGGGCACTGTCAGGTCGTCAACATCCGAGGGAAATCGCTTATTTTACAAACAGAAAGCCCTGCTTGGGCCACACAACTCCGCTTCTACACGCCAGCCATGTTATCCACCCTGACCCATCACCGCTGCAACCACATAAAAGAGATTCAGATCAAAGTTAAACCTGTATCGGCGCTAGTGCCACCAGACACAAGATGTAATATGAAAATTTCTTCTCAATCTGCGATCTTGATCACCAGCTTGGCAGATGCGACTTCACATCACCAATTGAAGCAATCTCTACTGCGACTGGCTCGCCGCAACCCGTCTAATGCTTAATTGTTAACCCAGTACGGCTCAACTTGCCGGCATGGGTTGCGCGAATGAGATGGGCGCAGGCTTGCCTTCTTCCTCAAAAGTCACCAATTCCCAGGCATCCTTATCCGCCACCAATGTGCGTAAAAGGTGATTATTGAGATCATGCCCCGATTTATGCCCACTAAAAGCACCAATTAAGCTGTGACCCAGAAGATAGAGGTCCCCAATCGCATCGAGCACTTTATGCTTCACAAATTCATCATCGTTACGCAGGCCATCTTCGTTCAGAATACGCTCTTCATCGACGACGATTGCATTTTTCATGCTCCCCCCGAGCGCTAGGTTTTTCTCCCTTAACCACTCGATATCACGCATAAACCCGAAGGTTCGCGCGCGACTCACCTCTTTTACAAACGAAGTGGTGGAAAAATCGACAGTCGCTTCACGCGCTTTGCCATCAAAAGCGGGATGTTGGAAATCGATCGCAAACGAGACTTTGAACCCCTCAAATGGGTCGAAACGCGCCCATTTGTCGCCATCTTCCACAACCACTGAGCGCTTAATGCGAATAAAACGCTTCGGTGCTGGCTGGTTTTCGATGCCCGCGGATTGAATCAGAAAAACAAAGGGACCCGCACTGCCATCCATTATCGGCACTTCAGAGGCGCTCAGCTCCACATAAGCGTTATCAATCCCAAGCCCAGCAAATGCCGAAAGCAGATGCTCCACTGTTGAGATGCGCACCCCGTCTCTAATCAACGTGGTGGAAAGCCTTGTGTCGCCTACATTTTCTTCTTTCGCTTCAATTTCAACGGGTTCGTCAAGATCAACGCGACGAAAAACAATCCCTCTATCCACCGGTGCCGGGCGCAAGGTCAGGTAGATCTTCTCCCCGGTATGCAGCCCGACGCCTGTGGCTCGAATGACATTTTTCAGTGTACGTTGCTTGATCATCTACTTATTTTCCCACCCGCTCCACACGCTGACAGATCACGAGCCAAATTAAACCACGGCCATCTGCCGATCCCGGCGGATCTTAGCATAGCCACACCACCCTGCATAGAAACAGGGCGAGCCGAACCCTGAGCCAGCGTAGCGCATCTACCTCGTTTGCGTAGGAGAATTGCCTCTGTGTTGCCTCCTACTTTATCGATAGCAAATTAATCTGCTTGGCGCCTTAAAAAGGCAGGCACATCCAGATAATCCATGTTGGTGCTATCAGCCGGAACCACATTCGGCTCAGCCGCGGTCGTCTGATTACGCATCACGGTTGGGCGCTCCAGCTTGTTATAGTCCACATCACCACCGTTGGTCTTGGAGATCAACTTAACTGGCTTGGCTTCTAGCTTGACTGAATCACGCCCCAGCCCCGTCGCCACCACGGTCACACGCAGCTCACCTTCCATTTCTGGATCGATCACGGTGCCAACCACAACAGTGGCATCTTCTGAGGCAAATTCCTTCACGGTATTACCCACCTCTTCGAACTCACCAATCGTCATGCTTAAGCCAGCGGTGACATTCACTAATATGCCGTGCGCACCCGCCAAGTTAACATCTTCCAGCAGTGGGCTTGCGATGGCCGCTTCCGCCGCTTCACGTGCACGATGATCCCCTGAGGAGCTGCCAGAACCCATCATCGCCATCCCCATTTCAGACATCACCGTGCGCACATCTGCAAAATCGACATTGATCAGACCCGGGCGCGTGATGAGCTCAGCAATGCCTTGCACCGCGCCCAACAATACGTCATTGGCAGATTTGAACGCTTCAAGCAGAGAGGCATCTTTGCCTAATACCGACAGCAGTTTTTCATTGGGAATAGTGATCAAAGAATCGACATGTTCACTCAGCGCCTCAATCCCTTCTTCTGCAATTCTGGCGCGCTTTTTACCTTCAAACGGGAACGGCTTAGTCACTACCGCCACCGTTAAAATCTCCATATCTTTAGCCACTTGAGCTACAACCGGTGCCGCACCCGTGCCGGTACCGCCGCCCATGCCCGCAGTGATGAACACCATATCTGCACCATCGATGATCTCGGCAATGCGCTCACGATCTTCAAGGGCGGCCTGTCGTCCGACCTCAGGATTAGCCCCTGCGCCCAGCCCTTTAGTCACACTATTCCCCAGCTGCAAAGTGGTGCGTGCTGATGAATTCTTCAATGCCTGAGCATCCGTGTTGGCGCAGATAAAATCGACCCCATCGATGTCCGCAGATACCATATGCTCCACCGCATTACCGCCGCCACCACCGACACCGATCACTTTGATGACTGCGTTTTGGCTATATGCATCCATTAATTCAAACATGTTTTTTATCTCCTTTGATTCTCAATTTAACGCCGTTATTTTGATGCTTACAAACTTAAAAATTACCCTGAAACCAACTCTTCATCCTCGCCCATATACTGCCCCCACCTACGTCCCCGAGATTCGGGTTTTTCACATGTCGCTGCGTATGCCCATATAGCAGCAGCCCGACACCTGTCGCATGGATGGGGTTGCGCACCACATCCACCAATCCTTCTACATATTGCGGAACACCCAGCCTTACCGGGGTGTGAAAGATCTCTTCTGCTAGCTCGATTACCCCTTCCATCTTCGATGTCCCACCGGTCAAAACAACACCCGCTGCGATCAGGTCATCGAAACCACTGCGGCGCAGCTCCGCCTGTATCAAGATAAACAGCTCTTCATACCTTGGCTCCACCACCTCGGCCAGTGTCTGTCGCGCTAACCGTCGCGCCGGGCGATCCCCGACACTCGGTACTTCGATGGTCTCTTCGGGGCTTGCCAACTGAGTCAGCGCACAGCCATATTTAATTTTGATCTCTTCCGCGTATTGCGTGGGTGTGCGCAGTGCAACGGCGATATCATTGGTCACTTGGTCTCCTGCAATCGGGATGACAGCCGTGTGGCGAATCGAACCATCGGTAAAGACGGCGATATCGGTCGTCCCCCCGCCAATATCCACTAGGCAAACCCCAAGCTCTTTTTCATCGTCCATCAAAACGGAGTAACTTGAGGCAAGCTGCTCGAGAATCACATCATCCACTTCAAGCCCGCAGCGACGCACACATTTAATAATGTTCTGCGCGGCACTCACCGCACCGGTCACCATGTGCACCTTCGCTTCGAGCCGCACACCTGACATTCCGATCGGCTCTTTGATCCCATCTTGATTGTCGATGATGAATTCCTGCGGCAATATATGGAGGATTTTTTGATCGGCCGGGATCGCAACAGCACGTGCTGCATCGATCACACGATCAACATCACTCGCAACGATTTCACTATCACGTATCGCAACAATCCCGTGGGAATTAAGGCTGCGAATATGACTTCCTGCGATGCCCGCATAGACTGCATGAATCTCGCAGCCGGCCATCAGCTCTGCCTCTTCCACTGCGCGCTGAATCGATTGCACCGTCGACTCAATGTTGACCACAACCCCTTTTTTCAACCCTTTTGAAGGGTGCGAGCCGATACCAATAATCTCTATCTTATCGCTGTCGGTAATCTCACCTACGATGGCCACCACCTTGGAGGTGCCGATATCGAGCCCGACGATCAGATCTTTTTCATCTTTTTTAGACATCGTTTTGTCTCTCTTTACGCTCAGCCCAGTTGTTAAATCCACCATCAACCACGAGTAATTTCACGCTCTTTTCCAGCGGCGGCATGCCAACGCACCGCAAACCCATTGGCATACCTCAAATCAACTTCATCAATAGAGCGCACCCACTGCTGCAGCACTTTTGGATAGAGGTCGATAAAGCGCGCTAGCCGCAGCTCACTCTCCTTCCGTCCCAACAGCAACTTCACACCATTACTTAATGTCACCACCCAAGCACGTCGTTCATCTTGTGCGAGATGCGTTGCAAGGAGCCCTTGCGCTGCTAACATTTCACGCACTTTGGCGTACTTGGCTAACACCGCCACACCATCACTGCCGGGACCCACTAATTCAGGATAATTAGTAAAATTCGCGCTATTCTGTGGAAAAAAGAGCCCCCCTTCCGGGTTCACTAGAGCAGACTCACCCCAGCGTGCAGCCACCACCTGCTCCTGCAACGAAATATAGAGCGTATCGGGCCAAACCCGCCGCACAGCGGCCTGCTTCACCCACGGCAATGTCTCAATGGCGAGTTTGACCTGCCCCACATCAACCCCCAGAAAACCTTGCTCACTAAAACTTGCGACCACCCGCTTAATTGCCTCGGGCTTGACGCGCTCAAATACCCCTTCTACCTGCACTGATTGGATCTTCATTGATTGAGGATCGACCAGTTTCGCTGCCACGCGCTCACCGATAAAAGCGACCACCACTAACGCCAGCGCGCCACCTGCCAAACGTGGGAGCCAATGCTTGCAGCCCGCGACAAAAGGGCGCGACCGCTCTTTTTCGCTACCTTTATTCGCCATCAGCCACCTCGATTTCACTGGTTTCAAGGATGCGCCACACCAGCTCATCAAAAGTGAGGCCGGCCGCCTCTGCCGCCATCGGCACTAGGCTGTGGTTGGTCATGCCCGGCACCGTGTTCACCTCGATTAACCACGCCTTCCCCTGAGCGTCACAGATCAAATCAACCCGTCCCCAGCCACGGCAACCCACCGCATCAAAAGCGCTCAACGCAAGCTGTTGCAGAGTGGTTTCTTGTGCTCCAGCAAGCCCACATGGGCAGAGGTAACCTGTTTCGCTCGATTGATACTTCGCTTCATAATCATAAAATTCTCGTGGCGTTTCGACGCGAATCAAAGGCAACGCTTCACCCTGTAATATCGCAACGGTATATTCCGCACCCTCAACCCAACGCTCTGCCAACACCACCGCCCCCCCGCTGGCCGCC
>JALSHQ010000027.1 GCA_026982145.1 Gammaproteobacteria bacterium
CCGAACAGGCATTGAAACGCGGTGCGCTCACAAAATATAACCAATTGATGCCACAGCTTAAGGAGTATCCACTTTATCCTTACCTGCGCTATGAGTATCTGCGCACTCGTTTACATAAACAACCTGCCGATGAAATTACCGCCTTTATTGAGACCTATGAAGATAGCCCGCTCAGTGGCAGGCTCCATTTTCGCTGGATCAAGCAGCTAGCACAAAAGCGTCGCTGGAAAGAAGTGCAACAGCACTACAAGCCCAGTAGCAACGTCACACTGCAATGCTATTACCGCCGAGCACTGTTCAATAACGGCAATACAACAGCGGCGTTCGATGGATTACAACAGCTGTGGCTTGTCGGCCACTCTCAGCCGCGCGCCTGCGACCCGCTCTTTGCAGCATGGCACAAGGCTGGCTTTATCGACGATGCGCTCGCATGGCAACGCATTCAGTTGGCAATGGCTAAACGCAAGCTCACATTAACCCGCTACCTCACTCGCTTTCTATCCAAAAAAGAGCGTGCTTGGGCCAACAGGTGGATTGAGGTGCACCGCAAACCTTCTCGCATCCTTTCAACCAAACGTTTTGCTAGCGCGCACCCCATGCGCAGCACCATTCTCGTTCACGGCCTCAAACGAATGGCGCGCTCAAACCCACTCAAAACGGCTGAGGTCTGGCAAACAAAAATCAGTTCGCGCTATGATTTTAGCCACGATGAAATTACCACTGTCGAGCGCACCATTGCCATGGCAATGGCGCTGCGTAACAAGCCCGAAGCATTAAGCTGGCTTGCGGTGCTGGAAGAGCGGCCCGCTGACCAATCACTGCGCGAGTGGCGCGTGCGCACCGCGCTCAACCAGCAAAATTGGGATGCAGCACTCGCTTGGCTCTATCAACTCAACGATGAAGAGCAGCAGATGACACGCTGGCAATATTGGCGTGCGCGCGCCCTTGAAATGCTAGGCCAGCAGCTACAAGCAGAAGAGATCTATACCACCCTCGCCATGCATCGCGGCTATTACGGTTTTCTGGCTGCCGACAAACTGGGACACCCCTATCATTTTCAACACGTCGCGCTGCGCCAAGATAGCGAATTATCAATCAGCGTTGAACAGCAACCGGGTATTTTAAGGGCGCGCGAACTGTTCGCACTCAAACGCGCCGTTGAAGCACGCCGTGAATGGTTTTTTGCAACCCGCCACATGAGCGATGAGCAGCTCTACCAAGCGGGCAAACTGGCGCATCGCTGGGGCTGGCATGACCGCGCCATCCTCACCATCGCTCGCACAAAACATCGCGATGATCTCGAGGTGCGGTTTCCGCTTGTGCTACGAGATAAAATCACTCGTAAGGCAGAAGACAACAACATCGATACCGCGCTTGCGTTTGCGTTGATTCGCCAAGAGAGCGCCTTCACCCCAGATGCGCGTTCCAGTGCAGGTGCTATGGGGCTGATGCAACTGATGCCACGTACCGCTAAACAGCTGACACGCGGCACCGGAATTCGCATCAAAAACCGCATGCAGTTGATCGATATCGATACCAACCTCAAGCTCGGCATGAAACACCTTGGCAAAGTATTACAACGTTTTGATCATAACCCCGTGCTTGCACTCGCCGCCTATAATGCAGGGGAGGCGCGTGTTAAACGCTGGATTCCGAAAAAACAGCAGGTCGATGCTGACATCTGGGCGGAAACCATTCCGTTCCACGAAACGCGCAATTACATTCAGAACATCATGGTCTTTACGCCCATCTATGAGCAGCATATGGGCAGGCCGCTCACGCCGCTCGCACAGCGCATGAGGCCGATTGGCACGCCGCCACCCATCGTCACCCACAGCAACCAGGTGGATGCACCCCAAAAGGCAATGAAGGCCTTAGAACCATCATCGACCAAGCGTGATACCGCAACACTGCCAACCGCTGTAGATCATGAAAAGGCAGATAAAAAAAAGAGTACAAACAGCGCCAAAACCATGCAATATAACGATGCCATTACCCTGAACAGTTCGGCACACAACAACCCTAGTCAGGAGGAGATCTAGCACGGCCGCTTCACCACGGCAATGCGATACCACAAATCATGCTTAAACATGCCCCTAACATGACGCCGCCCGATATGCCTTCAAACAGCTCGCAGGCGACGGCCACGCGCCCGACACGCGTCATCGCTATCAGCAGTGGTAAAGGTGGCGTAGGTAAAACGAGTGTGACCACTAACCTTGGCATTGCACTCGCACAACTGGGGGCAAAGGTCTGTATTTTAGATGCGGATACCGGCTTGGCTAATATCAATATTCTGCTTAATCTTCGCCCTGAATACACCATTGAACACCTGCTCAATGGTGAGAAAAATATCGATGAGATCATGCTAGAGGGCCCTCTCGGCATCAAAGTCGTTCCGGCCGCTTCCGGCATCACCGAATGTGTGGATCTGAACCCGCAACAACATCAACTGCTATCACAGGCGCTCGAAAACTTGGAGTCGCGCTTCGACTACCTGCTGGTCGACACTGCCGCCGGGATCGGTGACACCGTGTTGGAGTTTATCGCCTCATCACAGTACTGCGTATTGGTGATCTCACCAGAGCCAACCTCACTGACCGATGCCTTTGCACTAATGCGCGTCATGAAGCGCAGAGCACTGAAACAGCCGATTTACACCATTGTTAATCGCGCGCCAAGTGTTGGCAAAGCCAACGAAATATTCCGCCGATTCTCCGCAGCCGCCAAGAAATATCTACACACCCGCATCGGCTACATGGGCAGCATCGCCGAAGACCCAGCCATTAGCAGTGCCATCTGCCTGCAAACACCGATCATCATTGCTCAACCTTCAAGCCCTGCAAGCCGTGCGATTACCACGCTCGCCACGCGCATCGACACCCGTCTCTCCGCCAGCAAGAAGCCTCACCACTTTAGCAAATATTGGCATGAAAAAAGTGGCCTTATCCATGCCGCTGAAGAGGCCAGTGCACAACACAACGGGCTTTCTGGTAACTATCTCGCTGTGGCGATCATCGCCTATTTGCAATTCCCCGAGACCAGCGAGGCAGAGGCCAAACAACTGCTGCAACCCCTCATTGATGCTGGGCTTGAGCGCTTTGGCAGCGCGGCCTTTAAACTGCCTACAGAAGCGGCGCAAAACACTGCAGCAGCACAAACACAAACGGTGGGGATTGCCGCCGATATCTCTCGTCTGATGTCGGACATCAAAGAACCTGAAGCGGCGACCATCATTCAACAAATTGTGACCCGGCATGAGCGGCTGTTCAAAAAATCACCGCTGGATATTGAAGCCACCTTGCTTAACGCTCTCAACCCGCCAGAGATGAGTGAAGCGCAATTCTCAGCGCTGCTCGACACTTTACAGCAGCAATACCGAGACCGATTTGGTGATCGCCAAGATGATGAAAAAACCAAATTGCTTGAGCTCTTTGCCGCCCTCTCAACACAGATCCGACAGCGGGAAAAGCAGCTTGAGAAAGACCTTCAGACACTCTCAAAAATGGTTTGCGAATTCAGTGATAGCCATCAGTAGTAGATAAGCTTTTAAGCCACCGCCTGTGAAGCCAAGCGATTACTCTTCGGCCTGTGGCGGTGCCACCCGGAAAACCTCGTCCAGCGATGTTATCCCTTTAGCCACCTTTTGCAATCCACTGATCCGTAGCGGCCGCATCCCTTCTTTTTGTGCCCGCTGGCGTACCTGAGCGATATCGACCCTCGGCTGTCTCAGCAATTCGCGCAGTCCACTCGATAGCGTCATCATTTCATAAATGCCCACGCGCCCAGCATAACCGGTTTGGCGGCACTCCAAGCAGCCGGTGGGGGCCATGATCTTCTCCGGTAGCGCGCTCTTCCACGGCTGGCTGAGCGCCTGCCATAGCTCGGCATCGGGCGCGACCGGCTGTTTGCAGTGCGGGCATAGGGTACGCACCAGCCGCTGTGCGACCACGCCAATCACGGAGGCGCTAATCATGTACTGCGGCACGCCGATCTCCAGCAGGCGGGTGATTGCCAGCACCGCATCGTTGGTGTGTAGGGTTGAGAGCACTAAGTGCCCGGTCAACGCGGCTTGTATCGCCACCTCGGCCGTCTCGCGGTCTCGAACCTCACCCACCATGATGATGTCCGGATCCTGCCGTAGCAGTGCACGCACACCATCTGCAAAGGCAAGTTCAATATTATGCTGCACCTGCATCTGGTTAAAGTCCGGCACCACCATCTCAATCGGGTCTTCGATGGTGCAGATGTTAAGTTCCGGTTTAGCAAGGTGCTTCAGGGTTGAGTAGAGGGTGGTGGTTTTACCCGAGCCAGTAGGGCCTGTCACCAAGATAATGCCATGAGGTTTGTCGATCATGCCACGCCACTGCTCAGATTCAGCACGACCAAAACCGAGATCAGAAAAATTTTTCACCAGAATATCAGGGTCAAAAATACGCATCACCATCTTTTCGCCAAAGGCGGTGGGCATGGTCGATAGGCGCAGCTCCACTTCGCTGCCGTTGGGCGCTTTGGTTTTAAGGCGTCCGTCCAGCGGGCGGCGCTTTTCAGCCAAGTCCATCCGCCCCAAGATTTTAATCCGGCTCACCACTGCCGCCATCACTGCGGCCGGTAGCTGGTAAACCTGATGCAACATGCCGTCGATGCGAAATCGGATGTTGCCCTGCTCACGTCGCGGCTCTAAATGAATGTCGCTGGCACGCTGCTCAAAAGCATACTGCAGCAACCAGTCCACAATATTCACCACATGCTGATCGTTGGCATCGAGGCTTCCCGCCTTGCCCATCTCCAGCATCTGCTCAAGGTTATTGATCTCATTGGGGAGCGCACCCTCTTTATCATCGACCGCCCCCACCACTGATTTAGAGATGGCGTAAAACTCAACGCGAAAGCGCTCAATGTCCGCCGGGCTGGTAATCTCAAGCCGCACCTCTTTATTCAGTATCCGCTCAAGCTCTTTCACCCAGCCGGTGAGATAAGGCTCTGCCGTGGCAATCACCACATGCGCCGCCCCCATTTCAATCGGCAAAAGCTTATTGCGCTCTGCATAACTGTAAGAGACCACCGCCGCGATAGTGGCGGCATCGATTTTTAACGGGTCGATTCGGCGGTATGGAATGGCCAGCTTTTCAGCCAACCACTGGCTCAGCATCTCTTGGTTCAATGGCTGAGACGGCTGCGTTACCGTCATCATCTCGTGGCTTTCAATAATCGCAAACGGGTGTAGGTCGCCTTTATCCCGAAAGCGTGCCTTGAGCATCAATACCTCATGCTGCGCTTTATCGATGAGGCCATCAGAAAAGAGCTGGCCACTGATCTCACCCAGCCGAATACGGCGCGGCTCACCTTTCACTTTTTTATCCTCAGCGCCCATATCGATCACCATTCACTCACAGCCTCGCCGAATACCCTTATTGTCTGTATTACAACCCGTTACACCATAGTAACGGCAGAATTCACGTCAATACCAGCCGCCAGCGAATATAGTGCACCATCCTGCAATCGCGGCATGAGAACACTGTCAATAAACCCCATCAATTCACGTTAAGAAATACGGCTATATTACCGATAAAAATATCAGGCACTGTTATTTATTAGTTCATAAAAAGCAGTCATGGCGCACCTAAACAGCCGCTCAAACCCAGATGTAATCTCCATAAGGGCTACAACAGGTTTTGGCGATCAGACAACAAGGCAATTGAATGCCGTAATAATGACAAAAGGAATTGGTCATGACCCCCATTACCATGCACTGCACCCTGCTCAGGGGTTATGCAAAGCATCAAAACACCTCGTGCCTTAAAGCGCCATCACCGTTGGCAATAATACTACTTCAGGAAAGCTTGAGGCCATGAGTGCATCGCTAGCGGCAGCTACTCCGCGAAAAAACCGCCACTCTCTGGCGCGTAGCCTGCTGCGGTGGTTCTTGCTCTTGTCGCTGTTACCGATGATGCTAACCGCCACTATTGCTTATCAACAAGCCATTAAGAGCGTCAATGAAACCGTTTCAGAGAAGCTTGAACACGATGCACGCGAAAGTGCGCGTGCGATCCTAAACTGGTTCGATTACCGTTTTATGGATATCGAAAACCTAGCCTCAAACCACCATAACGCTAAACTTCTTACCGCACTGAAAAATGAATTCCATACCAGCAATCAAACGCTAGCCTCTTTCACTGAAAGCGCTACATGGCATGCTTTAGCGGATAATCAAGAAAACAGCCTCATTCACTATGCACGCCATTACGACTACATTCATGACCTGCTTTTGATAGACACCCACGGAAACATTCTCTTCACCACCGCCAATAACCCGGACCTCGGCACGAATATTTTCAACGGCCACTACGCCTCCACCCAATTTATCAGCAGTGCAAAAAAAACGCTT
>JALSHQ010000028.1 GCA_026982145.1 Gammaproteobacteria bacterium
AGCAGCTGAAATTGCCGTTTACCAACCGCCTGATCCCGATTATTGCGGATGACTATGTCGACCCTGAGTTTGGTTCCGGCTGCGTAAAAATCACCCCGGCACATGACTTCAACGATTACGGCGTCTGGAGCAACCACCGCGATGAATCAATGATGATGGCACTGCCCAACGGCGGGCTGATCAACATCTTCACCATCGATGCTTCAATCATCGATAGCGATGACGAATATGGCGACATTATCCCGGCTGAATTCTACGGTCTGGATCGATATGAAGCGCGCAAGTTAGTGATCGAAAAATTGGATGCCGAAGGTCTACTGGAGAGTATTCAAAAACATAAACTGATGGTGCCAAGGGGCGACCGCTCTGGGGTCGTGATTGAACCTTACCTCACCGACCAGTGGTATGTAAAAGTAGCACCACTGGCAGCGCCTGCGATCAAAGCGGTCGAAGATGGCGAGATCCGCTTCGTGCCCGACAATTGGAAAAACACCTATTTTGAATGGATGCGTAACATCGAAGACTGGTGCATCTCACGCCAGATCTGGTGGGGGCACCGCATTCCAGCGTGGTATGACGAACAGGGCGATATCTATGTTGGGCGCTCGGAAGAGGAAGTGCGTACTAAGCATAACCTAGGCGCAGAGATTGTTTTAAGACAGGACGAAGATGTGCTCGACACCTGGTTCAGCTCCGCACTGTGGCCCTTTTCTACGCTCGGTTGGCCGCAAGAGACCGAACGACTTAAGAACTTCTATCCGACACAGGTGTTGGTCACTGGCTTTGACATCATCTTCTTCTGGGTGGCTCGTATGATTATGATGGGGATGAAGTTCATGGATGGCCAGGTGCCGTTCAAGGATATCTACATCCACGGTCTGGTGCGTGACGCCTTTGGGCAGAAGATGTCCAAATCGAAGGGCAACGTGCTCGACCCGATTGATCTGATCGACGGCATCGAGCTGGAAACGCTAGTTAGCAAACGTACCCATGGCATGATGCAGCCACAGCTAGCAAAGAAGATCGAAAAACAGACCCGCAAGGAATTTCCAGATGGCATCCCCGCCTTCGGCACCGATGCACTGCGTTTTACCTTTGCGGCACTCGCCTCCACCGGGCGTGATATCAAGTTTGACCTCAACCGCATCGAAGGGTATCGCAACTTCTGTAACAAGCTGTGGAATGCAGCGCGTTATGTGCTGATGAACTGTGAGGATAAAGAGATCGGCCTCGGAAAAGCGATTGAACTCAGCCTGCCTGATCGCTGGATCACTTCGCGATTTCAGATTGTCGCTGAGCAAGTGCAAAACTCAATCGAAAATTACCGTTTCGATCACGCTGCACAGACCCTCTATGAGTTTACTTGGAACGAGTATTGTGACTGGTATCTGGAGCTGTCGAAACCGATCCTCTACTCAGACAACAGCTCTGAAGCGGCACTGCGCGGTACTCGTCAGACACTGCTACAGGTGCTGGAAGGAATTTTACGCCTGGCACATCCGATCATCCCATTTATCACCGAAGAGATCTGGCAACGTGTTGCACCACTCGCAGGGATTGAGGGCAGTACCATTATGTTGCAGCCATACCCTGAGGCGGATGAATCAAAGATTGATCGCGGTTCAGTTGTTGAGATCGAATGGGTCATGGCGTTTATTCTCGGCGTGCGCAAGATCCGCAGCGGCATGAATATTCCACCGAGCAAACCCCTGCCGATCCTACTGCAAAACAGCAGCAGTGATGATGCTACGCGCCTCGAAAATAACCGCGACTTCCTGATGACACTGGCGAAACTGGAAGCGGTGACGATACTCTCTAAAGATGATGAAGCACCCGAATCAGCGACCGCACTGGTGGGAGAGATGAAACTGTTAATCCCGATGGCAGGGTTGATCGACAAAGCGGCTGAAAGCGCACGCCTCAGCAAAGAGATCGGTAAACTGGAAAAAAACCTTGTGGGTGTTAGCGCGAAGCTCGCTAATCCGAACTATCTTGAGAAAGCGCCTGCCCATGTGGTTGAAAAAGAGCAGGCAAAACTGGCCGAGATCAAATCGTCACTGGAGAAGTTAAAAGAACAACTGGCACGTATCGAAGCGATGTAAATAACAGGAGACAGTATGAAAAAACCATATGCACTGCTGGCATTATTAATAATCACACTAAGTCCATTACAGAATGCGTCCGCAGGTGAGGTTGCGCGAGCGCAGTTTACCTCTGCCATTGAAGCACGTGAGCCGGTTGATAATCTCGCTATTGTGGATAGTCACGTAAACAATATTTACTTCTTTAGCGAACTGCGCAATCTACAGGGAGAGACCATTACCCACCGCTGGATGTTTTCAGGGGAGGTCATGGCTGAAATAAGATTTGAGGTGGGCGGGCCGCGTTGGCGGGTTAATTCAAGCAAGCGACTTCTGCCTGACTGGCTAGGCAAGTGGTCGGTCGTGGTCGTTAATGGCAACGGTACATCACTTGCTGAATACAGTTTTCAGTACGTTGCAGCAGAGCAATAACTCGCCATTCACTGACTAATAATAGGGTGGCAGATCGGTGACACCCTGTTAACCATTTTTACGAGGCGGAAAGAATTTTCTGCGCCTCGTCTGCATATCGCCCGCTCATCTCCACAACCCGGTTTAGCAGGTCGTTCCCTCGCTTGATTTCACGGCATTGCCGCAAAGCTAGCGCCCGGTAATAGAGCACTCGCTCATCATCGCCACGGCGTGCATACATCTCATCAAGATGTGCCATCGCCTCCTCTGCACGGTGCTGAGAAATCAGTGTCACCGCAAGATCCATTCGAGTGCTCTCATCAGCAGGGTTTAGTTCAACAATGCGGCTGAATGCGGCGATTGCCGATGAGTGCTGATTACTCGCGAGATCAATCAAGCCTAGATGCCTGAGGGCAGTAGTGTCATTGAGGTTAATCTTCAATGCGCGCTGCAGGGCAGTGCGCGCATTACCAAGATTATTTTGTAAAAAGTGGATGACCCCCAGCTGCGCCCAAGCATCATTGTTTTCAGCATCTGCGTTAATCGCCTGCTGGAATATCGACACCGCCTCTCCAAAACGCTTCTGGCTGGCAATCGCGGTGCCCAGCCGAGTCATCAATCGAGCATCGCCGGGCTCAAGCCCAAGTGCTCGCATCCAACCATATTCTGCCCCTTGGTGATCTCCAGCCTGCAGGCGGGCACGCGCTAGGTTATCCCAAGCTTGGCCATTTCGGGGATCGATTTCAACGGCTCTGTTGAGGTGTTCAAGACCTTGAGTAATCTCACCCTGCGCAGCCAAGATCTGCCCCAAGTTGGTATGAGCCATCGCCATATCAGGTTTCAAATCCAACGCCATTTTGAGATGGGTAATCGCCTCTGACCAGCGCTGTTGCTGGCCATAAACGAAACCAAGGTTGTTATGAGCCGTCGCATTGTGACCATCAATCTCAAGCACCGACTGATAGGCTTGCTCTGCACCGTTAAGGTTGCCTTCAAGGTGCGCCTTCACCCCTTGTTGAATCTGTTCATTGATCGTCGTCATTATGTCACCCTTGAAATCAGGCTTCTCATTAGTTGATTGGTGTCGATATTCGGCACCTCGAATTCTACATCATCGAGCGAGATATCAAACGGCTCGCCTTCACGGTAGTGGATGGGCAGGCTGATCCCGAAGCGGTAATCTGAACCAAACTCAAACGAAGCGAAGCGGTAGGTCTCATCATAAACACTAAAACCGAGCGCACGCACACTGACATAACCCGAAATATCAAAGGTAAAACTCGGCTGTGCAGAGACTGAAACATCAGCATTAATCGCTAGACCGCTGGCGGGTGACCACTCAACCTGCACGCCCGCCTCAGCAGCCCCGGTAATCCCAAGGGTACCGCCAATCTCAAGCCCACCAGTGGCACTGGCACCGGTAATGCCCAAGCCGATGCCAGCCCGTACCGCAAGGCGTAATCCCGCATCGGCAGGAATTGTGAGATGAGCATTGCCGGTAATCCGTGTCTCTTCTTCCCGCGCTGGGTTGTAGGTGATCCCCAACCGCAGCTCATCAATCACTCCCGGGCCGATGCCAGCCTGCGCGCTCAGGCCGCCCCCAACCTCGGCCACAATGCCAGGTACAATCGGTGCCTGCACCGCAATATTAAAAATCGATTTGTTGATCTCACTGCGGGAGAAGATCTCAAGCTGATCCGGCAGGCCGATTTCACCGGTCACGGTAATCTCGCCATCGGGTGCAAACTGCACCCCGGCGGTGCCTTGTAGCCACGGCGCAATCTGTAGTGTTAACGAGCCCCCCCCATAGACAATCAGCGGGCTGTTTGGCTCCGCCGTTTCGCTAAGCTGCCCATCTTCGCCTACGGTGCGATTGGTGACACCAGCCAGGATCTCACCAGAGAGCATGCCACGCGCGTATTGTGCCGTAACTTCAGCGGTGAAGGCGTCGTCGTTGTAACTGACCAGTAAATTAGCGTTGACACCGGGGATATCGGGTTGCGCCTCACCGGAAGCGCTCAACGCAAAACCCGTTCCGTCAGGGCGCTCCCTTACCTCTGCGCTGATCGTACCACCACGAATGCCCGGGGTATCCGCAGAGAGGTTGAAACTACCTCCGATCGAAAAACCCTCCTCTTCAGAGCTGGTGATCGATAACGTGCCGCTCTCAACACCCGGCACATCAAGCTCGGCATCGCCCTGAGCTGAAAAACCATCACCCTCTGAGTAGTCGACTGTGATGGTTGCCGTTCTGATGCCGGGTACCTTACCTTCTGGGATGGTAATACTTCCTCCCATGCTCCATTCATCATTTTGATAACCAACAGTGACCTGAGCGTTGGTGCCTTCGCCGAAGATTCGTTCATCGAAGTTGAATTGGCCACTGAAACTCAGGCCACTATTACTCGAAAATTCTGCAGTGATATTTCCCTCGCCAATATTATTAATTCCGAAGTCAACACCACCTTCTACTCCTAGCCCTCTAGTTGATGCAGAAACAATCAGGCTGCAATCATTTATATTAAATGGTGGCGGCGCATTAATTTCTCCAGGGTTAAACTCTTTGGAAAATGTCAACTCACCTTCTAAAAGTTCGAATTGAATTGATGAGTCCTGGATTATCGGAAGACTTGGGTTAATCTGCCCTTGTAGTTCAATTCCACCAGAACTAGAAATCCCAAACGAAAAGACTTCTATGGGGCTGAGGTGTTTTTTCCTTAACCGGCTGCGTAACTTTCTTTTTACAGACTCTCTATTCAAATATCCAGCATAGCGGCTACCTGAATACCGATGCACAGTTTCTGTTGCATCACCACCTAGAAGCTCCCACTCATTATCATCTTTCACATTGAGGGTGATGCTACCAAGCGGTGTTTCAGAAGAATCTGTTTGTGTATCGAAACTGGAAGACTTAATCTCAAATGGTTTTAGCCATTGGTTTCTAGCGTAAGGTGATAAGCTCCCATCTGTTGAGAAGGTGGTTTTAACGCCTCCACCTTCCTCAGGAAATATCCAGATTTCGCCTTCTCCACCAAGATCATCCATGCCACCCGGCTGTAGCGCAGATAGATGATCACCACGCTGAACTTCACTCCTTTGCCAATGGTCATTACTACCCGGCACCCCCCCACCTCCAGCAACCGGTTCCTCGAATTTCATCGTAAGCTCACCCCTAATATCATTACTATTTCGGTCAGAGTATTCACTGTGGGCACTCTTGAAATCGCGTATTTTACTGCTCAAATCAGACGTGACTATCTGCTTTTTACTTTCATTCTGACTATGCACTAGCAATTGATAGTTTGGAAGTGAGTTTGCTCTTGGCCTAGCTGGCCAGTTTGAAACCACCAATTCGACAATATGATCAACGTCATATGTCTCAGGCTGGGGGTTGTCGTCTTTGTCCCACGTAGGAAGCGTAGCAGCTGATGCAATATCTTCCAATGACCCGATAAGTAACCTAGGGTTTCGATCAGTGGCCCTTTGATACCTAGACGGCGCTTTAAAGACATATGACCGCCCACTCTCTACGGGTTGCCTTGCAGTTTCCAGCTTACTCTTCAAAATATCAACGTTATTCCCCAATCCTCCACCTTGCGTTAGAACCTCTTGCCTCCACTTTGATCGTTGATTTTGATTACCACTGGGTCTCAGGCTTTCATTATAATTTTTATTGCGATATAGCGGCTTTTCAGAGGAGTATTTATCTAAAAAGTATGTAGGTACTTTAATGTTTCTAAAAGTGACCGTACCCCTAGAAACGGTTCCGCTATCTTGAGCTCCAGACTCACTATTCTCTACTCGGTATGCTTTACGTGAGGTGCGACGGGACTGCTGCACCACATGCGTCAACTCATGCACCAGTAGTTTTCGCCCTGCTTCATTCTCTGGAGCA
>JALSHQ010000029.1 GCA_026982145.1 Gammaproteobacteria bacterium
ACGTCCGGTTGAACCTGTTACCTCAACGATCACCCCCTGAATTTTGGCAATGAAGGTGTTGAACCCCGCCACCAGCGCGCCTACCTCATCACGGCTGGAGCTTTTGAGCCGTTGGGTCAGGTCACCATCGCCACTGGCCATCTCGTTGAGCGAATCCACTACTGCAGTAATATTACGACTGATTGAGTTACCGATGAACAGCCCCCCCAGCCCAAGAATCAATGCGGTGACTAGGCCGATACTGGCACCCAGTATCAGCGCCTCCGAAGAAGATTCGTTTGCACCATCGATTGCGCCGGTAAATAGAAGATAGCTACGATCACGAAAGGCACGCAAGTCTGTTTCCACAACCTTCAGATGCGCGTTCATCTTGGTCAGCGCAGGTCCCGCCGCTGCCATGTCGAGCGTTTCATCGATCATGCCTCGGCTAAGGCTGTCGGCGCTCTGAACATAAGCAGTGAAATTCCCTAGCAGTTGATTTACCTCTGCCTGCGTTGCTGTGTCCAGCACGGCAACCTCTTTTAATGCCTGCGTCCACGCTTCGACCAAAACGGTGATCTCATCAAGTATCTCTTCCTCGCCCGAGATGACGGCGGAGCTATAGCTCCCTTTGATTTCATCCAAATGAACCATGTTGGCATCTAGCCGCTCTAGAATTGGAAAATAGATATCGCGGACTTTTTCTAGCGTAATTTTGTTATGACTAGTCGCACTATAATTAAAGGCTAACGTCACAGAGAGACCAATAATACTGCCCGCCACAATCATCAACACTTTGGTTCGAATCGATAAATTTAAAAACAGATTCATTGGAAAACCCTCTTATTTCCTTGTTTTTAGCGGGGAATTATTAATTTTTCGCCGTTACGTAAGCTGTATATCGAGGAAAGGAGAGATAACTTTAATCGCACTTTGGAAACAGAATCATTTGAACTAAAAGTAAGGGGGTTGAGATCAAATATGCTTTATATATAGGCAAATAAAGCGCGGTGTAACACCTAGGTGAAGGGTTAAGCATTCTTTAAAGCGGGGCACACTGCCGGTAGGTTATGCAGATAAGGCGGGCTCTTTTCAAGCCAAGGCAAACATCACCGCATAAAACCCAGCGAACAACAACGGTTGGTGAATAAGATAGATCAACAGACTGTGGCGCCCGCCCCATGCTAGAGTCGATATCACCCAACACTTTTCCGGCACTGCTTTGGGTAATACCTTCTTTTTTTCGATCACGGCACCCAGAAACATTCCGATTAAAATAACACCAAACCAAGGAAGTAGTGGCACATAGTCAACGGTGGTGGGCCGCTCGCTAACGAGCCCTATCCAGTGCCATGCCGGTGCGTTAAACCATTCATGCTGAAACTGAACACCAAAAACAATTAGCGCAACGCCAAGCAGTAGATTTAGCCAATAAAAACCACGAAACAGAAGGCCAAGCAGCGTCGCAACGACAACGAAGTGCAACACGCCAAACAAGATCATACTCTTTGGAAACACCAGATAGCTGCCAAATGTAACGGCGGCAGCGGCAGCGACTAATAACATCAAGCGCATAAAATAGCGCCGAAAGTTCACCCCATTTCCGGTGGCCAACTGAAGGCTGATGCCCGCTAAAAAGAGAAAAGAGGTAACAATTAAAGTGCGAAAATTAAGCCAGAATGGATCACGATAGAAATCAACTTCAACAATATTAAAATGATTAAGGTCGTAGGTGAAATGAAAAACAACCATCATCACAATAGCAATGCCGCGCGCCATATCGATATGAATATAGCGCGCAGCGGGTTCTTTTTTAGCGCCTGAAAAAAAAACCGCCACGGTTTAACTCAAACCTCGTGCTTTATTGGGCTGAATAATGAACACCTCCTTTGTGCTTCTCACCATCGGCAGTCTTAAACAGAATCATTAGCTGGTGCTTGCCTTCATGCCCGAGGTCATAACCGGCCATCATCCAGTCACCCATTAACATCGCTTTTTTGGTCTCCGAGCTACCATTAGGATGTTTCACTTTGGTGTTCATGACGATGTTGGTGAGTGCCTTGCCGTTCTTTTCGACCTTGATCATAAAGTCGTGACTCCCGCCCATCTCTTTACCCGGCTTGGCTTTCATCACATGGAAGGTTACGTCATAACCATCGATCTCTTTTTTGACTAGAAACATACTGCCCTTTTTTGAGTTGTGCGCTTCATGACCATCGTCTGAATCGTGGTGATCATCATGTTTCACGCCCGACTTATGGCCGTCACTGCCGTGGTCATCGTGGCCATGTGCATGCTCACCGGCTGCGTACAGTGGTGCTGCCACTGCCATCATGGCAGCGAATGAGACAACAGATAAAGGCTTCAATAGAGTGTTCATAGTTTTCTCCTATTTATAAAAATTAGACTTCTCACAAAAAATAAACCGTTGTTGCACTGATGGTTTAAACGGGTGCTGCTTCGGCAGCTAAATCATGAAAAACAGCCATCAGCCCGCTAAAGTTCGTCTCCTCATCGAAGGTCGTATCAGCCCACGCCTTGCCGCTAAGCGCCAACTGCTCTTTCTGTGCGCTGTTTTCGTATAGCTGCTGCAGGCGCTCAGCGAGTGCGGCTGAATCTCCCGGGGGCACCAGAAAACCTGTCTCTCCATCGCGAATAATTTCGGGCACACCGCCGGCATCGGTGCCGATCACCGCCACACCAGCGCGCATCGCCTCGACCAGCACCAGCCCAAACGCTTCACAGTAAGTAGTTAAAGTGATCACGTCGAAAGCGGGCATGGCAGCCATCGGCTCATCAATAAAATCGACAAACTCGATATGCTCAGCAAGCCCTCTCTTTTCAATGGTCTGCTTTAATTGATCGAAATAGTTTTCATCCATCACGTGGCCAATAATTGTGGCGCTGACATCCAGCTTCTTTTCAACCAGCATGGCAACAGCATCAACCAACAAGTGCTGCCCTTTGCCATGTTCGATACGCCCAAACATCCCGATATTGAAAGCACGCTTGATTGCCCTGCCGGGTAACTTCACCTCACGCTCAGGTGCTGTTTGCACTTTTGCTGGCGGCACTCCCAAATAAAGCAGCTGAATTTTATCGGGTGCTAGCGGCAAAAACTCAAGCGCCTCTTTACGCACCTGTTTGCTAATCGTTAGCAGCCGGTCTACCTGACTATAAAGAAAGCGGTGGGGCAGATCTTTCTTCGGCCGGGTGATCCCCATATGGCGCGTGTAGAGCAGCTTTGGTTTTCGCCTAGAAAAGTGCTTCGCCAATGCGGCAAGGCTAAGGTCCTTACCCCAGTGCATATGGATCACATCAATTTTATTAACATCAATATAGCGTGCCAACTTCAGCGCACTGATAAGCGGCAAGGCACGAAAGCGCCACTGTAGATAAAAAGTGTTCACTTCACGCCCCTTTTCAGCCGCCGCAAGATAGCCATCTTCTCGTGTCACAAGCACGCAGTGGTCATCGCTGTTATTCACGATAAATCGCGCCACGCGCAGAGCGTACAACTCAAGTCCGCCGCGTCCTCCTGAGGTACATAACACTAAAGTATTCATTGAATGGTCTCAGCCTCACTATCCGCCCTACGCCGCTCCTGAAATTGCAATATCACACCATAGATGATCGGTAACACTAAGAGGCAGAGCAGTGTAACGGTGACCATCCCCCCTACCATCGGTGCTGCGATACGCTGCATCACCTCAGAACCGGTGCCGCTACCCCACATGATCGGCAGTAGCCCTGCGATGATGGCGGTGGCTGTCATGGCGATAGGGCGCACGCGCTCGGAGGTGCCGCGATGCACCGCTGCCATGATTTCAGCGCCATCTAAATGTTCACCTTTCTCTTTGCGCCGCCGGGCGATCTCTTGATCGATAAAGGTGAGCACCAGCACGCCGATCTCTGCCGCCACACCCGCCAGTGCGATAAAGCCGACCACCACCGCCACCGACAGGTTAAAGCCGAGCAGGTAGATCAACCAGAAACCACCGATCAACCCAAAAGGAATGGAGAGCATCACCACCAGCGGAGCGGTGATGTTGCGGAAGTTAAAGTAGAGCAGTAGAAAGATCACCAGCAGTGTGGCGGGCACGACGATGCGCAACCTTTCAGCCGCTCGCTCCATGTACTCAAACTGGCCGGACCAGACGAGGTCATAACCCGGTGGGATTTTAACCTGGCTGGCCACCACCTTTTTCGCTTCGGCCACATAACCGCCGATATCCGACGTGGTGATGTCCACATAGACCCAAGCGTTAGGACGTGCGTTTTCACTTTTAATACTGGGCGGGCCACGGCGCAACACCAGATCAGCCACTAATGAGAGCGGAATCTGCGCACCCGTAGGCGTTGGAATCAGAACCCGCTTGAGGCTATCGAGATTGTCACGCAGTTCGCGTGGATAGCGCAGGTTAATCGGATAGCGCTCCAAGCCCTCAACGGTGTAGGTGACGTTCATGCCACCAATCGCGCTCTGGATCACATCCTGCACATCACCCGTGGTCAAGCCGTAACGTGAGGCCTCTTGCCGGTCGATATCGAAATCGAGGTAATAGCCCCCCGCTGCTTTATCGGCAAAAGCAGAGAGCGTCTCGGGCAGTTGTTTCAACGCCTGCTCAATCTCATTGCCGACCTGTTCAAGCACTTCTAAATCTGGCCCACTGACTTTAATCCCAATAGGGGTTTTGATACCGGTAGAGAGCATGTCGATGCGGGTCTTGATCGGCATCGTCCATGCGTTGGAGAGGCCGGGGAATTTAATCGCCGCGTCCATCTCATCCATCAATTCTTTCACGGTTTTATCGGGGTCGGGCCACTCCTCTTTCGGCTTGAGACGAATGGTCGTCTCAAGCATCGCCAGCGGAGCGGGGTCAGTGGCCGTTTCCGCACGACCCACTTTGCCAAAGACATGATGCACTTCAGGAAACGATTTGATGATCTTGTCCGTCTGCTGCAACAGCTCCTTCGCTTTGGTGATCGAAATCCCCGGGTAAGTGGTCGGCATATAAAGGATGTCGCCCTCATTTAGCGGTGGCATGAACTCACTGCCCAGCTTGTTGATCGGATAAAACGTCGCCGCCAATAGCACCAGCGCTAGGCTCAATGTAATCCAACGCCACCGAATCGCAAGATTCAGTGTCGGAATATGAATATAGTGAAGAAAACGGTTGACCGGGTTTTTTGACTCCGCCGGAATCTTTCCGCGAATGAAATAACCCATCAACACCGGCACCAGCGTAATCGCCAAAATCGCTGCGGCCGCCATGGCATAGGTTTTGGTAAATGCCAGCGGTGCGAAGAGTCGCCCCTCCTGTGCTTGCAGGGTAAAGACCGGCAGAAAGGAGACGGTGATAATCAGCAGCGAAAAGAAGAGCGCGGGACCAACTTCTCGCGAAGCCCCGGAGACTGCGTGCCACCGCTCAGGCGAGGTGAGTTCTCTGCCTTTTTCTTTCACCATCTTTTCAAGATGTTTATGGGCATTCTCAATCATCACAATGGCGCCATCCACCATCGCGCCAATCGCAATCGCAATGCCACCGAGCGACATGATGTTGGCGTTGATCCCTTGCCATTTCATAAAAATAAACGCGAGCAGAATGCCGATCGGCAGCGAAACTATCGCCACCAGTGCCGAACGGGCATGCAGTAAAAATAGGATACAGATGAGACTAACGACAATGATCTCTTCAATCAATTTCTCTTCAAGGTTTTCCACCGCTCGTGTGATGAGATCACCACGATCATAGACCGGCACGATCTCGACCCCTTCTGGCAGGCCCGGTTTAAGCTCTTCCAGTTTGGCGCGCACCCGTTCAATCACCGCCATCGCGTTTTCACCGTAGCGCATAATCACCACACCACCCGCCACTTCACCCTCGCCGTTAAGCTCAGCCACACCGCGGCGCAGCTCTGGCCCGAGGTGAATATTCGCCACATCCTGCAAACGGATCGGTGTGCCGTTGTCATCCACCCCCACCGGGATCACGTTGAGATCATCAATCGACTGGATATAACCCAGACCGCGCACCATGTATTCGGTCTCGGCCATCTCAATTAATTTACCGCCCACATCATTATTGGAGCGCTGAATCGCATGTTTAATTTTAGAGAGCGGGATGTTGTAGGCCAGCAGTGCGTTGGGGTCAACTTCCACCTGATACTGTTTGACATAACCGCCCACTGAGGCAACCTCAGAGACCCCTTCAACGGTCTGCAGGGGATAGCGCAGATACCAATCCTGAATCGAGCGCAGCTCGGCCAAGTCTATGTTGCCGGTTCTGTCCACCAAGGCATATTCGTACACCCAACCGACCCCGGTTGCATCCGGCCCCAGCGATGGCGTTAACCCCGCCGGCAGGCGACCGCTA
>JALSHQ010000030.1 GCA_026982145.1 Gammaproteobacteria bacterium
CTTGATCGGTTGCGAGTTTGCTAATGACCTGATCGATGCAGGTAAAGCCGTTACCATTATTGGCCCCGATGCATATCCTATCAGTGGCATGCTGCCCGAGAAAATTGGCAGCGCCCTGAAGTCTGCGCTCGCCACGCAAGGGGTGGCTTGGTACCTCGACACCACAGCGACCACTGTCAATAAAACTGATTGTGGTTATCGCATCACACTGGCCAGTGGCACTGAAATCACGGCTGATTTGGTAATCTCAGCCATTGGGCTGCGACCCAATACCGCCTTGGCTGAGGCTTCTGGGCTGGTGGTTAACCGGGGCGTGGTCACTAACCGATTCTTAGAAACATCAACCGATGGGATCTTCGCACTGGGTGACTGCGCTGAAATTGATGGCATGAATCTGCCGTTTGTCGCCCCACTGATGATCGCCGCGCGTGCGTTGGCACAGCAGTTAAACGGCAATAGAGTCGCCATTAAATACCCGCCGATGGCCGTCGTGACCAAAACCCCCGCCTGCCCGCTGGTGACGCTACCCCCAACTCGCCATGAAAAAGGCGAATGGCATTACGAAGGAGGTGCCAGCCACATCACCGCACGCTTCATCAATACCGATGGCACACTGCGCGGATTTGCATTGGCAGGAGATCATGTGGATAAAAAACAGTCGCTAATTAAAGCGTTGCAGGATGGAAAGCCCCCCCTACTCTGACTCAGCGTTCAGTGATAACAGTGATGCATTCCCGCCGACTGCCGCGCTGTTCACTGTTATTGTTCGCTCAGTGGAAAAACGTTGCAGGTAGTGTGGTCCGCCTGCTTTTGGGCCCGTGCCAGAGAGTCCTTCACCACCAAATGGCTGCACCCCCACCGCAGCACCGATCATATTGCGATTGATGTAGAGGTTACCAACATGTGCGCGCTGCTGAATATAGCGTGCGGTAGCATCAATGCGACTATGCACACCGAGTGTGAGCCCGAAAGTGGTCTGGTTAATCTCATCAACCACTGCGCCCAGCCCTGATGCGGGGTAACGAATCAAGTGCAGTATCGGCCCAAACACTTCACGTTGCAGAAGCGCCAGCCGAGGGATCTCAAACAGGTGTGGCGCAAAGTAGCTGCCGTGTTGCAGCCCATGCGGCAGTTCACATCGATAGAGTAGTTTGCCTTCACACTGAATCTGTTCAACATGCGCATGCAGTATTTCAAGTGAGTGATGATCGATTACCGGGCCGATGTCAGTTGCGAGTAGCAGTGGGTCACCGATCACAACTGCTGCCATCGCACCCTTTAATTTATCGATGATATCGTCAGCAACCTCCTCTTGAACAAACAGCACACGTAATGCTGAACAGCGCTGCCCCGCACTGTTGAATGCCGATTGAATCACGTCCGTCACCACCTGTTCTGGCAGTGCAGAACTATCGACAATCATGCAGTTAAGGCCACCTGTTTCGGCGATCAACGGCACAATGGCACCACCACGTTGCGCCAGTGTGCGATTGATCGTCTGCGCCGTTTCCATCGAGCCCGTAAAGGCGACGCCGCAGGTGCGGCTATCCCCCACTAACTGCATGCCGATGGTGCGACCGCTGCCGGTTAATAAGTGCAACACCTCGCCCGGCACACCCGCCTGATGCAGTAGTTTCACCGCACGTGCTGCGATCATTGGCGTCTGCGCTGCGGGTTTGGCCACCACACTATTGCCTGCAGCAAGTGCCGCGCACACCTGCCCCACAAAAATCGCCAGTGGAAAATTCCACGGACTGATGCAGACAAACAGGCCGCGCCCGTGCAACGTCAACGCGTTGTACTCACCGGTAGGGCCCGGCAGCAGCAGGGGTTTAACAAAATTTTTGCGTAACATCGACGCATAGTAGCGGCAGAAATCGACTGTCTCCCGCACCTCGCCTAAACTATCAACAACGCTTTTGCCACTCTCCTTCACACAGAGCGCAATCAACGCTGCGCGCTGCTGCTCAAACAGGTTGGCTGCAACCTCTAAAATATCAGCGCGCACCGTAGCATCTGTTGCTGACCATTGGGGGGCGGCCGCCGTGGCACTGGCCAGCGCTTCAGCAACCGTCACATCGTCGGCAAGATAAACGGTACCGATCGCATGGCGATGGTCTGCAGGTGAAAAGCGTGTTTGATGTGCTTGCGCCTCAATCACTTCATGGCCGTTAACAATCGGTGCCGCACGCCACTGCTCAGCGTTGATAAGCTCGCCATTATCATCGATGAGTAGGCTCAACTCACTCGCAAGCGCTTTCACTACCTCTGTACTATGAAGATTAAGCCCTGCTGAGTTAAGGCGCTGCTCTCCAAAGAGCTTTGATGGTAGCGGAATGTGAGGGTGAGGCTTCTGCTCAAGCATCTTAAGTTCAGTGATCGGATCACTGATAATCTCTTCAATGGCAGCATCACGGTCAGTAATGCGGTTCACAAAAGAGCTGTTCGCACCGTTTTCTAGCAGTCGCCTCACCAAGTATGGAAGCAGTAACTGATAACGCCCGACCGGGGCATAAATACGGCACGGAATCGAAACCCCACCCCCCCGCATCACTTCGCTATACAGTGCATCACCCATGCCGTGCAAGCGCTGAAACTCGAAGGGTTCTCCCGTCGAAAGCTCAATAATTGCGGCGACGGTGTGGGCATTATGCGTTGCAAATTGCGGGTAGAAACAGCCACTCGAGGCAAATATTTTTTGCACACAGGCAAGATAAGCCACGTCAGTGGCACACTTTCGAGTAAAGACTGGATAGCCTGATAGACCAAGTTCCTGAGCACGTTTGATTTCGCTGTCCCAATAAGCGCCCTTAACCAAACGCAGCGGAATTTTCCGCCCCACCGACTGACTCAACACCTGCAACCAATCAAGCACCTGCGGTGCTCTTTTCTGGTACGCCTGTAGCGCCAACCCCAAACCGTGCCAACCTTTCAGTGATGGGTCACGATAAACCGCCTCAAAAATATCCAGTGAAAGCGAGAGGCGATCAGCCTCTTCGGCATCCACAGTGAGGGTAATCCCTGCGCTGCAGGCTTGCTGGGCAAGGCTTGTTAGGCGCGGCACCAGCTCAGCCAACACTTGCTTGCGCTGGAACGGCTCATAACGAGGGTGCAGCGCAGAAAGTTTGACTGAGATACCGGGGCGCTCATAAAGCGGCAAATCGCCTTCGAGCCCACTGCTCACCGCTGCAATGGCGTGGCAATAGGCTTTATAATAACGCGCTGCATCGTCACGCGTCAGTGCTGCTTCACCAAGCATGTCGTATGAGTAGCGATAGTGAAAGTTTTCTGCTTCGCGACTACGAGCAAGTGCGCTTTCAATCGTCGCCCCCATCACAAATTGCTGCCCCATGATGCGCATCGCCTGACGAATTGCCATGCGCACCACTGGCTCACCACTCTTACTGACGAGCCGCTGCAGAAGGTGCTGGCCATTGTTGAGGGTTTCACCATCGAGGCCAACAATGCGCCCCGTCAACATCAGCCCCCAGGTTGAAGCATTAACAAAAAGCGATGAACTGCACCATAAGTGGCTGCCCCAATCGGCCGCACCCAGCTTGTCCTGTATCAGGCGATCTGCTGTTTTATCGTCTGGAATACGCAGCAGTGCTTCGGCAAGGCACATCAGCACCACCCCTTCCTGTGAGGAGAGATCATACTCCTGCATAAATGCATCAATACTGCCTTGCGCGTGCGCCTTCTCACGCACGCCGATCACAAGTTGACGTGCAAGCGCCTCGATACGGCTTTGTGCATTTCCATCAAACTGGGTCTGTTGTAAAAGCTGGTTAACCACGCGCGTTTCGTCGCTAAGCCATGCAGCATCAATAGCACTGCGCAGTGGGTCGGTATCACTGGCTATCGGTTCAAAGATCATCCTGATGAGCACCTTTATCGACGGGGGTTACTCGATTGTACGCCCTATTTCAGAATTTCAGCAAGGGTGTGAAAACCATTCAGAATGGCTCATTTGCTGCTTGCCGGGCAGATTTTCTCGCCTCTTGTTCTGCCTCTTGTTTGTCCATGTAGTACAAGTAGTAGCCACATATCGCTGGGAATAGCATCACAAATAACAGGCCGCTTATTTTTTTATTCACCGAGGACCATCGCCATACAAAAACAAGTCGTTGAATAGCGAAAGCCCACATCACCAATCCACACAGCACTAGAGCAAACCACAGCGTCTCTTTCGTCTTCGTGACAACGACTTCGCTCACGACACCCTCTTTACGCAGCTCACGCATTAAGATAGAGGTGACGATCAACAGAACAATCGTCAGTGTTGCCCCCCAGTAACCACAGGCATATATTTTTTTAGTGATACCCATCTCTTTTTACCCATTGATGCTTTGCAATAAAATGACAAAACCGCCTGCTGTTAATGCACTATCGAGCCCTGAAATCCAGCAGCTCTCTTAACACCACCGTCGCATAACTTCCCGCAGGTAGCTCAAACGTCAATTCAAGTGATGTGGCATCAAGCTGTTTGCACTGCAACTCCAACGGCATTAGACGCAACGAACGGCGTTGCTGTTTTAGACCCGCTCGTTTTAACCCATCGCAAAAAAGGGCTTCATTTTCAGTTGCTGCTAGCTCAAGCGACTTAACCTCTAGGGATGAAGCGAGTTCACCACTGCCCCACATTGCCCCTGTTGGGTGTAGGTCAAAGCGATCGATGCGCTGTTGAATCTCTTCATCGGGCGTTTCAATCGGAAAGATACTCTGCGTGCCGTTCAACATCATGACATCACCGGTTATCGCTCTATGCCATGAACCGGTTTCAACGCGTGCTGCCACTATTTTATTAAATAACCATGAACGCGCCGCAGAGAGGTAGATGCCTTTCTCTGGGCGTCGTACTTTTTTCAGTTGGCCTGAAAACATCGCCGTCGCTTTTGCTAGGTTCGAAAACCCAAAGCGCTGCTCGCCAAAATAGTTGGGCAGACCATGATCGGCGATCTTGGAGAGGCGTGTTTTAAACAGACTCATATCGCCCTCAATCTCTCTCACCACCAACTTGAAACGATTTCCCCGCAGGGCACCCCGTTTTAGTTTGCGGCGGTGGCGTGTGGTCTCAATAAACTCAATCCCTCCCTCGCTAAGCTGCTGCCAGTCAGGCGCATCGCGCCCAGCGAGGTCGACACTGAACCATTGCGTAGTCACTGCACGACGATCTTTTAGCCCAGCAAAACCGACATCGACCGGGCGAACAGCCGCAAAACGTGCCAACTGTTTAGCCACCCACTCTGTGTTGGCGTTCTTTTTTCGTATCTTTAAAAAAGCGTGCGTGCCGTCACCATCGACTTCGAAGCCCAGCACTTCATCAACTTGAAAATCTTCTGGCGTTGAGCGAATCACTCCCCGCAGTGGTGGCTCACCATAGGCGCGCGGCCAATTGAGTGAAAATAGGCTTTTTTCAGAGGTTGCGGAATCAGGCAAAACAGGCACTCAATCAGTCACCGGTGATTCGTTTATCAACACGACGGCATGGGTTGATATCCCCTCACCGCGGCCGGTATAGCCCATTTTTTCAGTGGTCGTCGCTTTAATGTTAACGCGTTCAACCACAACGTTCAGATCTTCTGCCAATCGCTGGCACATGGCGGGAATATGTTTGGCCATCTTCGGCGCTTGCGCAATAATGGTGATATCGGCATTTGAAAGTGAATAACCTTTACCACTCAGCAGTGCGACAACGTGACGCAGCAGTATACGACTATCGATACCTGCATTATCAGGGTCAGTATCGGGAAAGTGCTGGCCGATATCACCCATGGCTGCTGCCCCCAATAGCGCATCGCAAAGCGCGTGGATCAACACGTCGCCGTCGGAGTGCGCTTCAAGCCCACGCGCAAAGGGAATCGCAACCCCACCGATGATCACGACATCTTTATCATCCGTGAAACGGTGCGCATCAAAACCGTGGCCTATTCTCACCCGTTGTACTCCTGTCGTTCTGTGGCAATTCGCTGCTGTTGCAGATAGAGCCGTGCTAGCTCCAAGTCTTGCGGGGTGGTAACCTTGATATTATCGGGGTGGCCGGGAACAACCATCGGGGCATGCCCAAGTGATTCAACCGCACTCGCTTCGTCTGTCATTGGAATACCTTGTTTCATGGCATGGTTAATCGCTTCGATCAATAACCCAATACGAAACATCTGCGGCGTTAGCGCCCGCCACAACCCGTTACGATTAACTGTTTCGGTAATCGCGCCCTCACTGCTGGCGCGTTTCATGGTGTCGTTGACGGGAAGCGCAAGAATCCCACCCACGCTACCATTTACAGTGTCGATAAGATGATCGATATCATCAGCGCGCAGACAA
>JALSHQ010000031.1 GCA_026982145.1 Gammaproteobacteria bacterium
GCTAAGCCATAGCGGCGACTATCAGTGCCATCGAGGTCGTCGTAAAACTGGTTAAAGCCAGCGACTTGTGTTGGCTCCAATGTCTGGTTGGCGATTAAGCTGCGTGCTAGCACCCGAAAGGCGGCTGCGCGCACGGTTGTTGTACTGTCCAGTTGCCATGTTAACCCCAGTTTGGGGTTGAATTGCGTTCCGTCGCGAGCAAGTGTGGTGGCATCATCCACACTAAGCCCGAGGAGCCAAGTGAACTGCTGCCCCTGTTTGATATGTGCATAGAGATAGCCGTTATGGTGCTTGAATTTCGATGGGATCGAAATGCTGAAGGGGCAGAAGTTAGGGCAGGCAGCGGTTGGGTAGTTGATATCGATAACGGCCTTCTGGTCAGAGCGGTAAGTGCCCACACCGCTGACCACGGTTAACTCTTTTTGGTTTAGGTGGTGCTGCAGTTCGAAGGTGCGCCCAGATGCGATGGCGCTGCTCATCAGCGTTCGAGGAATGGTGCCAAGTGGAGATGAAATATCAGCGTAGTCATGGGTATTTTGTTCGAATTTATTATCGATCACTGAAAAAAGCAGCGTACTGCCTAGTGAGACGTCGTGGCGCAGTCCAAATCTGAGAACGCGGTTAGCCACACGTTTCCGTTCGCTACTAGAGAAAAGCAAGGGGTCAAAGCGCAGTGGCAGATCCCCCTGTTCAATGTTTGAATTTCGATACTCAAATTGCAGGCTGGTTTTATGGTCAATGGCTACTTGGACGAAGGCGTTATCGATCTCACGATCTTGGTCATTATTGGGGCGAGTCCCTTCGTTGCTATCACGAAAGGTACCGATACTATAGGAGTAGGGTCCCCAAACGGCGGAGTGAACGATGTCGGTGCTGCGGGTGCTGTAATCTTTGCTAGGTGTTTGCTCGCTCTCTTGCTCTGCTATAACGCCGTTCATCTGCAGTGAAAAACGATTGCGAGTAAAGAGGGGGTTGAATTCGTTGGCAGTGGCGCTGGTGGGGCCTGCACCGTCAAGGATGCCCAGCGAGCTTTCTGCCAGTTGTGGTTGGATAGGATTGAGATTGAGTGGCTGCAGCATCTGCGCCTGTAGCAGCTCGCTGACACGGGCGATCTCATGGCGTGGTAGCGCAGCATAGGAGTCTGCCAATAGCCGGTGCGCTGAGTGGTTGCTGGGGTCCGTATTGACCGATTTCCACCCTTCGCTCAATGCGAGTTGCGAGAAGCCGAGATCGTTATAGATACGTGCCAGGCTGGTGCTGCGTGCGGCATGATCTTGATCAAGCAGTAGTCGTGAGCGGTAGACGGCGCGATTATCATTTAAGCGAATCGACTGTTGTAGGTCTTGGAGTGCTTCAACGGGGCGGTTCAATGTCTGTTTTCGAATCGCATCATAGAACCAAGGTGTGGGATCTTTGGGGTCGAGCGACTTGGCAAGCTTGAACTGGTCAGCGGCAAGGTGATTACGCTTCTCTTCATAATAGGCTTTGCCGAGGTAGCTGCGAATCAGCGCATTGGTCGGGCTCAGTGTTGCTGCAATCTCGATCTCACGCCGCCCATCCGCCAATTTTCCATTGCGAATGACCGCCAGCCCGAGGCCTAAACGAGGCAATGGGTCAGCTTGGTTAAGGGTGATCGCTCGCTCAAAATAGCGCCTAGCACGGGTGATTTCAAACTGGCCGAGGTGGGCAAAGCCGAGAATCGTTAACGCGTGTGCTTGCCTTGGGTCTATGCCGAGCGCCTGTTGCGCTAGGGTTTCTGCATGCTCAAGGTCGTCGAGCGAAAGCAGTAGTTCGGCAAGACGAGCCAGTAGCAAGCTGTTGTCCGGCGTGAAACGCAGTGCGGTTTGTAGCGTATCGTGTGCCGCACGCAGATCAAACTGTGCCTGTTGCGCGTAAGAGAGGGCAATGGCGGCTTCCGGCGCTGTAGGGTTTATCGTGAAGGCGTTCAAAGCGAGCTCAAGCGCTTCACGGTTACGGTTTTGTGTGAGCGCAATGATCGATCGCATTGCATGCGCCGGCACATTATCCGGGGCGTTTTGCAAAATAGTCTCAAGCAAAATCTCAGCCTCTTTGACTTGTCCTACGGTGAGTAGCCGATCAGCCTCAAAGATGAGTGGCGGTGCCTGGCTATTCTGCCGGTCGATGACGGAAGGGTAGTAAAGTGACCATTGCACGGCATCTCGGGGGGAGATATCCAGCCGCCGCACCGGTGCTTTGCCTGCCCGCGCCGAGGCTGATTGACCCTCAGTGAGTAGTAGTTGCCCTTGCTCATTTTCTAGCGCAACTGCGCCTTCGATTACGCTGATGATCGTCTCCCCATTTTCAACCCGGATTACAAATTCGGTGCCCTCAACGGCTGCGTTAACATAGGGGGTTTTGATCTTTAATGAATTAGGTACCCGGGTGATGAAATGAACGGCACCTCTGATTAGATCAAGCCAGGAGGCATCCTCAGTTTTACCGCTCAGCACAATGGTGGTGTTTTGGTCGAGTCGAATGATGGTTTCATCAGCCAGCTCAAGTGCTGCGCGGCTGTTCTCACGCACATGGATGGTGTCATTTTTACAGTAGCGCTGTCCCTGCTCGACGCGCAGCCAGCGGTTCTCATGGACTGTTTTCACTTCCACCACACCTTGTACTGAGACAACGTGCGCAACCCACTCATCGCATTGGGACGCTGCTGTTACATATGGAGAGTAGAATGCGATTGCAAGGCACGACAATAGCCATAGCATGGCTAATGGCAAAATATTCTGCGAGCGCGGGGTTTTATCCGTGCTGTTGTCGGCATGAAAATTGATACTGCTCCTCCCTCAGTACCCCCGTTCTACCGTTTATTGTGCAAATTAACAACCACCCACTCAGCATGTGAATACTATTTTTGCAGTTTCTTGCCGGATGATTGCGGTGTGGGAGGTTATTTGGCCTTTATGTTGATGATCCCATCCCAAGGCAATGTTGGCTGAGTGCGCTGGAATTCCCAGCAAAGATTACGATAATAACAAGAGGCGGGGTCTTCATGAGTGGTATTGATATTGTCGAATAATGCGCCAGCATTTAGCCACTCTCCGGCGTGAAATAGCTTCAATGCTTCTGAAAACTGGTGGCACAGTTGGCGTTGGAGGTCCGAGGCGTTGCGGCGTAGGCCAATGAGTTCGTGCAGTGCGACAGGGTGTGATTTTCCTGCAAGGACAAAGGTGCCCATAGACCGTGTTTGAAAGTCGCTCTGGCCGGCGAGCACATCATTGCTGACAAGTAGGCGGGTACCCAGCAGTTTGTTCATGCCCTCAATGCGAGATGTTGTGTTCACAACGTCACCCGTCGCTCGGTACTCAAAGCGACCGACGGCACCCACATTGCCGAGTAAAATTTCACCGCAGTGCATCCCTAAACGAGTGGGCAGTTGATGTGAAGTCTGCGTCTGGTTAAAGCGATCTACGGCTTCGATCAGGTCGATGGCAGCACAGCAAGCGGCGTGTTTTAACTCAAAGGAGGGGTGGGTTGTGGGCCACAAGGCCATTGCGGCATCGCCAACGACATCAGAGATGATCCCTTGATGGCGGTGGATGGAAGCGAAAATTGTTTCGTAATAACGGTTCATTAATGCGCCGAGCGCGTCGGGTGCCATCTGTTCCGAAAGTTGTGTATATTGCGCCGCATCCGTATAAAGGCAGATGCCATAATGCAGCTCTCCACCCGGTTTAAGCGGTGCGCCGTCTCTGGTTAAACGCTCAATCTCTTGTGGGGGTAGGTAGTGGCTGAACGCTTTATGGATGTTGTGGCGTTCCCGTAGCGTATCAAGGTGTTTCCAAATAACGCCGGCAAACAGAATCAGCGGCGCTTGTATCAGCAGTGGGATCAGCAGTGGTAGCCACAGGTTAGCACTGCTAAATAGATAAAGACTGAAGTAAAAATAACCTGTGCCAAGCACCAGTGTTACGACCGTTGCGATGAGGGCGGGCAGGCGGCAGGCAAGCGTGGCAATGAGCATGCCCCAGAGCAACAGCATGGTGAAGTGCAAAATGGGCGATAGTGGCTCAATGGTGCGACCCTGCAATAGATTGGCGGTGGCGGTGGCTGCGATCTCTACCCCGCTGATGTCGAGCCCATCGTCACGGGAGTAGACGCTGTAAAAACCATCTTTCTGTTCCCATTGCAGTTCCGCAGAGTAGCCGATAAAGATCATGCTGTTTTTAAGGTCAGCCAGTTGTGAGCGATATTTAGGCTTGCTGTCACTTTGAATAATCTGAAAATAGGGAATCGTTGTCACCGTGCGCGGCGGCCCATAATAATTAAGATAGCGGCTATGGCGATGATCGTAGATGCGTAAAAAAGCGAGCAGCAATTCCCGCTGTTGAAAAGTGTTGGCAGGGTTCTCGGCGGCGCTAATAAGCTTTGCTAACAGCGATGGGCTAGTCGAAAAAAGGCGTTTTAACTGATGAATGAGGTGGGTGAGTTTCTGTTGCTCGAGTACGGCTTGTTTATTATTGGGGAGTGCTCTGGCCTGTTGCGGCGCCACTTGTTGTAGCAATACTAGAAAGTCATCGTAGGCATCGAGCGTGTAGAGCTGTAGTGTGGCGGTGGGGAGCGTGGCAGCATCTCCTGCATCTGAAGCGAAACTCCAAAACTGGCTTACCTTGAGAGGGACTTTCGGCAGCGGAAATGGAGCCAGTGCGGCGGCGGCATCAGCCAGTGGTGGAATCGGCTGAATGCGGCTGCGAATGACGGCAGCGGTCTCACTCCCCGCGCTGTTATTAGTGAGCTCTTTTTTCATGAATTCGAATAGAATGACATTCTTAGCCTGAGCCATTGCTTCGGCGAAGGCTTGATCTTGTAGAGGCTCTCGGACTGTCTTAAAGAGCATGTCAAAGGTAATGCTTTTTGCACCTGCTTCCGCTAGTTTGGTAACCAGCTCAGCGTGCAGTTGGCGCGGCCACTTTGCCGGTTCATTGGGCAGCTCAAGGTGGTCGGCCGAGCGCTTATCGAGTGCGATGATGGTGATATTTTGTGGGGGCGTAATAGCACCGCGTTGATGGAAGAGCCATTCAAGACCTCTATTTTCTTCCAGTTTCAATGCCCATGAGCTGAGCCCAAGCAAAGCGCCCAGCAGCCCGCCGAGTGCTCCGAGCATTAACCATTTTGATTTGCGCAGCAATCAACTCTCCTTATTAACGGGCTGCAATGGTTATGGATGGTTGATGCACTAATTTTTGAAGTGCAAATTTATTCACTGTTGGCATCATATTTTCAGAGCGCAGGCTGTTAATAAAGGGCTGTATTTACGATCTATTTTTATATTTTTTTATACACTTCAAAAGCATACAGGGTTGCGTGGGAGCGGTGAAGTGGAAGTTGGTGGCGCGCCGTTAAAACTGGAAAATGGGTGCGTGTTATAATCGAGGGATAAATAACTATAATAAGCAAGGTTTTACCTGTTTAATAGGGGGAGGGGATGGATCGCCAGTTAGCCAATATTTCATTGTTTACCGGGCTTGAAGCGCATGAACTGTCGGTGATTCATGAGAGCGCAAAAGTGAAAGCGTTCCCTCGTAATACGATTGTGATCCATGAAGGGGATGATTCAGACTCCCTGTTTCTGATTCTCAGCGGCCGGGTAAAAGTCTTCTTAACCAGCGAAAAGGGGCGAGAGGTCATCTTGAATATGCAGGGTGAAGGTGAATATTTCGGTGAGCTTGCGCTGCTGGATGATCTACCTCGCTCGGCATCTGTCATCACTGCCGAGAGCTGCCAATTTTGCGTGATTACCAAAACGGCTTTTCAGAAGGTGTTGATAAACCATCCTAAAATTGCATTGAAAGTGATTAAAAATCTGACGCGACGCGTGCGCGCACTGACGGACAGTGTTAAAAACCTTGCGTTGCTGGATGTTTTTGGGCGGGTTGCGAGAACCTTGCTGAGCATGGCGGTGGCAAATGAGGAGGAGGGGGTGATGATTGTTGAGCCGAAACCGACTCATCAGGATATTGGAAAAATGGTAGGCGCATCGCGCGAGATGGTGACCCGTATTATGAAAGACTTGGTGGTGGGTGGTTTTGTCCATGTTGAAAATGAACGTATTGTGATCCATCAAAAACTACCGCGTTCGTGGTAGCACCACCGTGCAAAATTAAAGAATTTCTGGTTTAATCGCTGCCGAGTGAAGCGTGCCGGAAATAGTATGAGGAAGTGAGATGGCCGAAAAGAAGAAAAATCGACGACAGATAAAAAAAGAGATTCAGAGTGAATTTGAGCGAACCTTTGATGTGCCTCGGCTCGACTACGAGAAACGCGCAAAGCCGATCCGTGACAAGACCAAG
>JALSHQ010000032.1 GCA_026982145.1 Gammaproteobacteria bacterium
GAAATCGCTATGAAGTGGTCGGATTGCCGATGAGCTACCTGATCGGGCGTGACGGGAAAATCTCAGGCCGAGTGGTAGGGGTGATTGATTGGACGAGCCGTGATGCCATTCATTTGATTGAAACCATACTATAACAATCCCCTCCTTGAGCAGCTCTCTATTTCGCTCAGAATAAATCAGAGGTTCCCTCTAAGTTACTCACGCTCTCTGCTCACTGTTTCATCTATAGCCTCTATACTGGTTCCCAGCGATTCATCCGGGTCTGCCGGAGTGAGCGAAAAGGCCTGCTCTTGCGAATAGGTCAGCGCCCATCCCATCAAGCCCCCCAATGCAATGGCCAGCAGAACAATCTTGATTCTACGGTTGCGCTGCCTGCGCGCCAGTTGCGCAAAAAAAGCTGTTTTTCTGTTCATGATGCTGTGCTGAATTGAAAGTGTGTAAAGCGGGTATCATAACCTTTGCTGCGCCTCGATTCACCACTATTGAGCATGACCGGGAGTCTTACAGAGCGCTAGCGTAAGTTGTTAATAAGTGATCAATGCGTTATAAAAGTCAACCCTAAAGAGGCAGTGACACCTGTGACAGAGTGTCGTTATAATCCTCTTTCTGCGTGATACGCTCCCCCAACTGTTGAAGACTTATGTGGTTCAAAAACCTGCAGCTCTACCGTTTTACCAAGCCCTTTGAATACAACGCTGAAACGCTCGAAGCGTCGTTGCAGACGAAGACCAGTCGCCTCTGCGGCCCGCACGAAGAGATGAGCCAAGGGTGGAGCTCACCCTTGGGGCGAAAGGGTGAAATGCTGGTGCATGCCGCCAACGGTTTTTTGATGATCTGCGCGACCAAAGAAGAGAAGATCCTCCCTGCCTCCGTGATTAGAGAGCACGTGGATGAACGTGTCGATAAAATCGAAGAGACTCAGGCGCGCAAGGTGCGTAAAAAAGAGCGCGACAATATTCGTGACGATGTGATGACCGAGCTGCTGCCGCGGGCATTAAGTCGCACCCTGCACACCTACGCTTATATCGACCCCAAAGAAGGGTTGCTGGTGGTGGATTGTGCCTCAACCAAAAAAGCCGAAGAGTTCACCGCGCTGCTGCGCAAAACCCTAGGTTCACTGCCGGTGGTGGTGCCGACCACCAATGAGTCACCGCACGTGATCATGACCGAATGGCTGACAAAAAGTAACCATCCACCTGAGTTTGGCATTGAAGATGAGTGCGAGCTGCGCGCCGCTGATACCGAAGGGAGCTTAGTGCGCTGCAAACGGCAAGACCTCGGCAGCCCCGAGATTAAACAGCACCTCAAGGCGGGAAAGTTGGTCTCTAAGCTATCACTTAACTGGCGCGATCGTCTTACGTTTGTGTTGGATGAGCACTTCGCCATCAAGCGGGTGCGCTTTCTCGACATCGTTCAAGAGCAGGTTGATGATGTTGAGCGTGATGACGCCGCGGCACGTTTTGATGTCGACTTTTCAATCATGACATTAGAGCTCTCACTTTTCATCAAGCAGCTTTTTGATGCCTTTGGTGGCGAGAATAAAGATGGGCTGGATGATGCGAACTAGGGTGTTGCACACGATATAGCCACTATAGCCGCAGGTGGCTTAAGCGCCTTTCACCCCCGCGGCTAGCCTTTTTATTCCCTCGCTGATTTCGGCCGGTGAAAGTGCGCCGTAAGCGACGCGAAAATAACAGCCATCCTCTATTCCAAAGGTGCTGCCCGGTATCGCCGCGACGCGGTGTTGTTCGATCAGCCGTTGTGTTAATGGCAACATCGCCAGTGATTGATCTGCTTTAATTAAAAAATAGAAGGCACCATGGGGTTTGGCGTAGCTGATCTGTTCGCGATATTGCTGTAATTGATTAATGATGGCGAGGCGTGTCGCCGCAAGACGTGCAATATGTGGGGCGCAGAAGTTGCGCCCACACTTGAGTGCAGCAACGGCAGCATGTTGTGATATGACCGGCGCGCAGATGAGATTAGTATCTTGTACTTTTCTGACCGCCGCAACGAGATGGGCCGGGAGTAACATATAACCGATACGCCAGCTCGCCATGCCGTAGGTTTTGGAGAGTGAAAAGAGCGAAAGGGTGTGATCGGCACTGTTTTTTATGGATGCGGGAGAAAAATGTTCTGCGCCGTCATAGACGAAATATTCATACGCTTCATCATTGATATGATAAATGCCTTTGTTGCGACAGAGCATGTTGATTGCAGTGAGCATCTCACGTGAATAGAGAGCACCTGTCGGATTATTGGGGGAGACAGTCACCACGGCGCGAGTTTTAGCGGTAACCGCCGCCGCAATGTTGTCATACACGGGGTGATGGTTTTCATCGGTCTCGACGATGACAGGGGTGGCATCGGCAATGCGAATGGCCATTTCATGGTTGAAATAGTAGGGGCTAAGGATGATCACTTCATCACCGGGGTCGGTGATCGCAAGCATCGCTTGTAAAAAACCCATGTTGCTACCGGCAGTGACCACAGTTGCACGTTGAGAGGAGGGCGCAATGCTATTTTCGCTCGCCAGCTTCTGTCCAATTATCGAGGTCAGAGCCGGAATACCATCGACCCATTGGTAACGGTGGTTTAATGGTTCATCCAAGCATCTATTGATGGCCTCTTTAACGGCGGCGGGGGGCGGGTAATCAACGATCCCTTGGCCAAGATTGATGGTGCCGGGATTGTCATTTACCAGGCGGCCCACAAAAGGGATGATGGGTGCTTGCACTGCGTTCATGCGAGCGGTAGCGTTTATCGTGACATGCTTAATCTTGTGATCAACCATTGCGAATCGTGCGCTACAGAGCGTGAAAGCGTGGCGGCGGTTACTGCGGTGGCTGATAGTGCTGCGGTTGATAGTTTTGGCGGATGCGCATCTCTTCAAAGCCGTGTTTAAGGATGTTTTTGTAGGAGTGCTGTGGGTCACCTTCCACCGCTTCACAGGTTTCGGTGACGATGTGTTTACAGCTGAGGGATTTTGCTTGGTCAATGCGTGCCGCCATGATGGCCGAGTGGCTCCCTTTACAGCGGTAGTTGGGCACTGTTGCGGCCCAGTCGAGCCATGCGATCTCATCGTGCACGAACATTGCGCCGGTTCCGACCATGGTGTCGCCATCGAAGCTGGCGTAAAGGTGCCAGCGAGCGTCGTTAGCCAGTGCCGCAATCAGTGGGGTTGCGGTGTTGCTCATATCGAACGCATCGCAGACGATAGCGGCAAACTCATTGGCATGGTTGGCTTCGATTTTTTCAACGCGCAGTTCACTTTCTGAGCCGCGTGGCGTAGAGACGTCACGAATAAAACGCATCCAGCCTCTAGCATCAGTCAGCCCTGCGTTAATAAGTTGTTGTTGGCGCGCCTGTGGCTGGTCTTCAATGTAAAGGTGTAAGAAATAATTTTTAATCCCCAGCGCAGTGTAAGTCGCGGCTATTTTTTGAATGGTGCTGGGCTTGATCTCTTTATCAGCACAGAGGCCGTGAACGCGGTTGAGCATAATCGCGGGGTCTGCTTTGGCTGTGAGGAGGAGAGCATCATCGATGTAAACGATGCGAAATCCTAGCGCCTTTTTGGTGGCTGCCGGGCAGTTGCTATAAAGGCTGGATAAAACCTCGCGTTCGACTGCCTCTGTTCGTAGTTCCAGTTCCATCTTCTAGTTTCCTGTTTTACTGCAACAGCGTTTAAACTTTTTGCCACTACCGCAGGGGCAAGGGCTATTTTTTGTTGGTTTTGAAAGTGTACCATCGACGTAGTACCAACGTCCTTCTTCTTTAACAAAGCGGCTGGTTTCATGGATCACCTCCGTTGTTTCATTGCACTTATAGTGAGCGATGAATTCAACAGTGCCTGCAACATCATTTGTGCCGCCCGCCTCAACACCGCAGACCTTAAGGCCGAGCCACTCAGTGTGTGAATCATCTAAAAGATTGAGGGTCGTAGGCCGCGTCCTCTGGTGCCAAGTTGCAAGCAGGTAGAGGCCATTGTGCTCTGTATAAGCGCAATAGCGTGAGCGCATTAATGTTTCAGCGGAGGGGGCGTGAGCACGCTTTGTGATGTATTGAGCGCAACAGTTAGCGTGCAAAATAGCAGAGCCGCAAGGGCAGTGGTTGAGTATTCTTTGCTGCATGGTGTAAATGTAGCGCGTTAAGGGTGCAGTCGTAAAGATCACCGCACGGCTAAGCGCTTTCTCTCTGTTGATTCTGGTGCCTGTTTGCCGACGTGCTAAAATTCCGCCCATGATAAATTTTACCAATGTCGCGCTGCGTCGTGGCGGCCAACTACTGTTTGAGAAAGTCTCATTTACCATTCATCAAGGGCAGCGTGTCGGGGTGACGGGCGTGAATGGGAGTGGAAAATCGAGCCTGTTTGCGATGGTTCGTGGCCAACTTCAGAGTGATGTGGGTGAGTTAACGCTACCCCCCCATCAAGTGATTGCCCATGTGGCACAAGAGACCCCTGCACTGGATCGCTCTGCCATTGACTACGCCGTTGATGGTGATGCTGAGCTGCGCACCATTGAGCGCGCACTTGCTGAAGCTGAAGCGGTGGATGATGGCGAGCGACAGGCGCAGCTACATGCCAAGCTCGAGGCGGTTGATGGCTACACCAGCCGCAGCCGCGCTGCACGCTTGTTACACGGGTTGGGTTTTACGACAGCGCAGGAGGCGCTGCCGGTGCAAGATTTTTCTGGTGGTTGGCGCATGCGGTTGAACTTGGCACAGGCACTGATGTGTCGTTCGGATATCTTACTGCTTGATGAGCCGACCAACCATCTCGACCTTGACGCGGTGATGTGGCTGCAAGCGTGGTTGAGCCAATACTCAGGCACGTTACTACTGATTTCACACGACCGTGATTTTCTTGATGACGTCACCACCCATATCGCCCATGTTGAACAGAAAAGCGTTGAGCTCTACACCGGCAACTACAGTGCTTTTGAAAAACGCCGTGCTGAGCGTTTGGCACAGCAGCAGTCGGCTTACCTTAAACAGCAGGAAGAAATCGCCCATATTCATCGCTTTGTCACCCGTTTTAAGGCGAAGGCGAGCAAGGCAAAACAGGCACAAAGCCGCTTGAAAACGCTGGAACGGATGGAGATGGTTAGCGCGGCGCACATTGATTCCCCTTTTCACTTCAACTTTCTTACCCCCGAAAAATTACCGCACATGTTATTACAGATGCGCGATGTCGAGGTGGGGTACGATGGAAAAACGATTCTCTCCAGCGTGAAACTTGAACTGGTCAGTGGAGACCGTGTTGGCCTGCTGGGCGCGAACGGAGCCGGTAAATCGACATTGATTAAAGTGCTTGCCAACAGACTTGCACCCACTTGTGGTGATTTGACCCTCGCGCAAGATCTGCACATCGGCTACTTTGCACAACATCAGCTCGAACAACTGCACCTTGATGAGAGCCCACTGGCACACCTTTTACGCCTTGACCCACATGCGCGTGAGCAGACGTTACGCGATTTTCTCGGCGGTTTTGCCTTTCATGGCGATAAAGTGACTGATCCAGTCGCCCCTTTTTCTGGCGGTGAAAAGGCACGCCTCGTGCTGGCTATGTTAGTTTATCAGCGCCCTAATTTACTGCTGCTTGATGAGCCGACAAACCATTTAGATTTAGAGATGCGCCATGCGCTGAGTGTTGCACTGCAAGGGTTTGAGGGGGCGCTGGTGATGATCTCTCATGATCGCCATATGTTGCGCAGCGTGACCGATCGATGGCTATGGGTGGATGGCGGCGAGGTGAGGGCGTTTGATGGTGACCTCGAGAGCTATCGCCAGCAGATGATTGCGAAGCGTGAGATTGATGAAACATTTGAAGTGAGTTTGACGGATGCAGCTGGAAAAAATAGCCAAGTGACGCGTAAGGCGCGCCGCCAGCAAGATGCTGAGCAGCGCCGCGCAATGAAGCCGCTGCAGAATCGCCTGAAGAAGCTAGAACAGCAGATGGAACAGCTTAACCGAAAGAAAGAGGAGATTGAGGCAGTGCTCGCGGGGAGCGAGATCTATAGCGACAGTGAAAAGGGGCGTTTAAAGGAGCTGCTGGCTGCTCAGGTGACGCTAAGCAGTGAGTTGGATGAGGTTGAAGGGGCGTGGATGGAGGTTTCTGAATCGCTGGAAGCACTGAGTTTCTGATCTGCTTGGGTGGTGGAAATGCCCATTAACCAGTCGTTATTTGTTAGAATATGGCGAATCAAATTAATCGCATTACT
>JALSHQ010000033.1 GCA_026982145.1 Gammaproteobacteria bacterium
GGCTCGACCATGCAGTCGGAAATACCCCTTTCGGGTAATCTCTATTCGATCCGACAGGGTGACGGGTTGCTCGATATGGCCACCGGAGGCGATGATTTTATCGCCATCCTTAGCGAGATTAATGTGGTTGAAGAGTTGCCATTCCTCTGTTTCCGTCGGCCTTCGGGTGGCAAGCTGCCCTGTTTCAGTGCAGCCATAAATCTCCAGCAGAGGTGCCTGTAGGCTGTTTTCTGCTTCTCTGGCCAGTTCTTTTGAGAGCGGTGCGGTGGCTGATACAACAAGATCAATCGCTGCCATTTGAATGCCGGATGATAATAGCGAATTCAGATGGTATGGGGTCGTGACCAGCAAGCGCGGCTGGGGTAGCGCGGCAATCGCACTGCAAATATCTGCGGGGTAAAAGGGGTGAGCAGCATCAAAAGCAGCGCCACTTTGCAAAGCAACTAACACGGTAGACTCGAACCCATACATATGCTGGGGCGGCACGGTACCGATGATGCTATGCGCTCGGCCATCCAGTAACCCTAGCCGCGCTGCTTCAACGCGAACATTTTTAACCAGCGAACCCCATGTTTTAGCGTGGGGCAGAGGGGTGCCGGTTGAGCCAGAAGTGAAGACCCATGCGGCGAGTTGATCTCCTTTTATCATCGGGATATCTTGCAAGGTATTTGAGGTTGACCCACACAGCGTGGTGATCTTTCTATCTTCCAGCGTGGTAAACCCCGGCGCAAGCACCGCTAGTGTTTTTAATGTCTCGGCTGTGAGGGATGAAGGCATCAGGCTAATGCACTCGGCCAGCAGGGTTGCAGCAAAACCTACTGCGAAGTGGTAACGGTCTTGGCAGGTGTTTAAGACATGCTGCTTATTGGGCAGTGTTGCTGCAATTTTGTACGCGTCATTAATAAACTCTTTTGCGGTTATTTTTCGCCCATTGCGATAGGCCACCACGGCATCGAGCGATTGATGAGCAATGAGTGGATAGCCGCTCTTGACGGTCATCGGTGAAAGCACCTGCTGTTAGATGCCGACTCATCGAATGGGTAGGGTGTTAGCTTCAATATCAGTATTGCCATCGACTGTTTGATCAACAATTTTGGGTCTGAGATGGCGAAGGACGACCTTCGTTTAGATTGCAGTTACTTTGTCCGATGCTGTGCAACATGGTTTGCGAGGTTACGCAATGAACTAAATATACTCACATTGTCACTGCTGTCAGAGCGGAGCTGTATTCCATACTGTTTTGATAAGACCAGCGATATTTCTAAAATATCAATCGAATCGAGCCCGAGCCCTTCGCCAAAAAGCGGCGCATCCGGGTCTACATCGGCAGGTGGAGTTTCAAGGTTTACTGCAGTGACGATAAGTTCCGCAATTTCAAGAAGGAACGATTCATCTGCGTGTGCTGTTTGTGGCTGATTTGGCATTAGATTGTCAGATTTAAGTTGGATACTAGCGAGCTTTAGTCGTCGTTTGGGTGACCATTATCAATGAATAATAGCGCTACATTCTATGGTAGATAAGGGTTCTATTCAACTTATATGGTGGCTGATATGAAGGGAGTTAATGTTTATGGGGCATTGGTTTTTTTTTCGTCATTTAAGTGGTTGCTCGTCGGTTTGACTAGCAGTCCACCACGACCGCTGGCGATGCTTTTAAGTTTTGCGCTCATAAAGCCTAATGCAAAGCGCAATAGGCGCAGCAGATGGTTGGGGTAGCGTAACGTCAGCTTAGTGTAATACCAACCAATACGAGGGCGTCGATAGAATGCGGTGAGAATTCCTTGATATTCTCTATCGAGCTCTTCAACCGAAATTCCTTCGGGCGACCAGACAAAGTTCATTCCATTCATCTTTTCCCAATGATCCTCTCTAATATTTGTCCCGTAGATTTCACGGTAGATAGGCGAGCCGGGGTACGGCGTGAACTTGGTGAGGTTCATAATCGTCATCGGGATGCGGCGAATAAAGT
>JALSHQ010000034.1 GCA_026982145.1 Gammaproteobacteria bacterium
CTGTGCAATGGTACCGCGGTCTTCTCCCGGAAAGCCAAGCATAAAAAGCCCTTTGGTGCGTATGCCTGCGGCGGCTGTCCATTTTATCGCTTGTTCTGATTTTTCCACCTCTGCAGCTTTGTCCATTTTTTTCAGGAGATCATTCGACCCCGTTTCAAGCCCAAAGCTGATCTCCCAGCACCCCGCTTTTTTCATCAGCGATAAAATTTCTGGTTTTACGGTGTCTACGCGCGCGGTGCAAGTCCAGGTCATTTTCAGTTCGCTGGCGAGTAGCAGGTTGCAGAGTTCAGCAGTGCGCACTTTACTGGCAAGGAAAAGGTCATCGACGAACATAATATGACGGATACCGTAGCGCTCGTGCAGGTGCTTCATCATCTCAAAGATTTTTTTGGGCGAATAGTGGCGAACCTTGGCACCAAAAGTAGAGGTGTCGCAAAATTTGCAGAAAAAAGGGCAGCCGCGTGATGCGGCAATGGTGGCTACCGGGCCACGGGGAAAGTCATAAATGGCGGGTCTGTAGGCGCGAGGGAAACCGGGCAACAGATCCCATGCGGGGAATGGCAGGTCATCCAGCACCTTGTTAGCCGGCCAGCCGGATGTTTTACGAGTAAAGATGCCGTCACGAAAAATGATGCCCGGCACTTCAACGAGCGGCTTTTGTTGCTCTAGCGTCGCTAATAGTTCCATGAGGATTTTTTCGCCCTCTCCAACGACAGCAATATCGAACTCTTTAAAGCGTTTAATGGTCTCTTCGCCCATCGATGAGATGTGAGGGCCGCCGACGATAATGGTCGTGTTTGGCAACGCTTTCTTTATTTTTCGAGCGATGGCGGCTGCGGACCAGATGCCGACAGTGAACAGGGTGATGCCGACGTAAGCAGGCTGCTCACTGATCACCTGTTTAGCCACTTCATCTATGGACAAGTTAGAGATATCACTTTCGATGATCGATGGGAGGTAACCGCGAAGCCGTACTTCTGAGGCGAGGTGGAGCAGCCCCAGTGATGGGGAGTTATTGGTGATGTGTTTTACGAATTCATAACCGGGCGCGATACGCTCGTAAGGCGGGTTGATGAAGATAATTTTCTTTTGTGCCTGCATATCTAGGAGTGGGTCAGCGCTTGCTTCAATTGTTTCAAAGGTCGCACGGTGGTGCTATTAAAGTCAAATGGCGCTGAAAAAGGTGGGCGAAAAACGCGCCTAAACTGAGCGAAAGGCGAGCACAGCATTCACGCCACCGAAAGCAAATGAATTGGAGATTGCCGCACGCAGCGGTCTCTCTGGGAGCAGTTTGTCCCGAACATGCAGCACTCCATCACAGGCTGGGTCAACCTCTTTTAGATGAGCGGTAGGGGGGATGGCCTGTTTTTTCAGAGTCATCACCGTGGTGATCGCCTCCACTGCCCCGGCGGCGCCCAGTAGATGTCCATGCATTGATTTTGTGGCGCTTACCGGGAGGGTTGTTGCATGTGCGCCGAACACCGTTTTTATCGCAGCTATTTCGGCGCTATCACCTTCGGTGGTGGCCGTTGCGTGGGCGTTGATGTAGTCAACCTCATCAATATTAAGGTTGCCGCTTTTCAATGCTTGTTGAATCGCGTTCACTTCGCCTTTAGCATCCGGGCGAACCAGGTGGCTATGGTCACAGGTGGTGCCGTAGCCTACCAGCTCGGCATAGATGTGAGCCCCCCGAGCAACGGCGTGACCCCACTCTTCAATTACTAAAGCACCGGCACCTTCGCCGAGCACTAAACCCGCACGGTCACAGCTAAAGGGGCGACAAGCTTGGTGCGCATTTTCTTTCTCGCCTGAGGCTAGAATTCTGAGCGCAGCCCAAGCGCGCAGCACCCCGTAGGCGAGTGGTGCTTCGGATCCCCCAGCAACCATTAATGAGGCGCGGCCGCTACTAATAGCGTGAAAAGCTTCGCCGATTGCGACAGTTGATGAGGCGCAGGCGACTGAATAAGTGAGGCAGCTCCCTGCAAGCCCTAGTTTTATTGAGATATGTGCAGCTGCGGCATTGTTCATCGCCATAACGACGGCGATAGGTGAAAATAGCCGCTGATTGCCTCGATATAAATCTTGATAGCCTCGCTCATAGGTTTTTACACCGCCCACCGCGGTGCCCCAGCTCAGCCCGTAGTCTGGCCGCCCGTCACTATTCTCCACAGGTAGCCCCGCATCGTTCCAGGCCGAGAATGCTGCGGTCGCGCCGAGCTGGCTGAATCGATCCATGGTGTGTGTGAGCGGCTTTCCAAGCGATGCGACCGGATCAAAATTGTGGCATTGCAGTGCTGGTAATTTCAGCGCGCCTGCGGCGTCTTCATTAGTCAATAGTGTAATGGCCGACTGGCCTTCGAGCAGAGCAGTGAAGAAATCATCCACACCGCCACCGAAAGGGTTGACGAGCCCTAAGCCAGTAATCGCAACACGACGCTGAACCATGAGGTTAATCTTTATTCAAGGGGGTGGGTGCTGTAGACAATGTTTCTATCATTCCAGAAGCAGTAAAAGAGTTTATATTATGTAGGGTCATGAATACCCCACCTGCTGGTCGCTTACTAAAGCAGGTGGGGATTTTGAGGCAAAGTTAAGGATAACCGGACTCTTTTTCGTTGAGCTCAACTTTGATGACATTCCACCCAGAAGAGAAGTTAGACTCGTTGGCAAAGACAATACGCCCCTGCCCTTTATAAAGCGCGACAGTTCTGACGTTGTCAGCACCCTTGAAGTTAAAGGGGATCCACTGTTTTCCGGTAAGACGCGAGGTGGTTGCGGTGGGTTCACCGACCAGGTCATAAACCTCAGCCATTCCCATCCCTTCCTTTATAATGGAGATTGGATGGCGCTCAACACTTTTGGGGGCGGCTGTAGCAGCAGGGCTATTAGATTTCTCAGCGCTTTTTTCTGAAATGGTAGCAAGTGACACCGTACCTTTCGTATATTGCTCCACCGATTCTTCACTGAGCTGTTTGAGTGATCTTTTTGCATGTTTCTTTAATTTTCGATGTTCTGCGTTGGTTGAAACCTCGGTCAATACATCGCGGTAACGGGCATTACCCGAGCTTCCGAGTGCCTTGGCTGACCATGCCATCGCATCCACTTGGTCTCGTCCTGGCTTCTGGTAGTTCTCAAGTAGCACCTCAGCAAGCACATCTAGCACTTGCTGGTCCTTTTCGCTTGTCTTATAAATGCTTTTAGCTGCGTCGCGGATGCTTACTGGCCCGCCGTTGCTAAGTAGGTCAACATAGCGTTGTCCGGAAGGAGAGAGAGAATGGGTGGGCAGAGACAATAGGATTGCCAACGTCAAGAAGGATACAC
>JALSHQ010000035.1 GCA_026982145.1 Gammaproteobacteria bacterium
TTGTGCCATGCGTGTGGGGTCGACGCGAATAGTTTCGAGCGGCGCGTGCAGCACCAGATTCCACTGAAAGACACCGAGCACCATCAGCAGAGACGCTGCAACGCAGACTAATGTGTGGGTACGGAAGCCGGCAGGACGACCGTGGTGTGAGCGCTCAAGCCCGATCAACCCGCCCGCAATGGCAGCGAGCAGTAGTCGAACGGTGGTGACTAGGTATTCGTTTTCCATCTATTACTCAGTGCTGCGTTGTGGCGTGACAGTGATCGCCTTACTTATCTCTTTAACGGCCGCCGACTGTTTATGGCGATTACTCTTTAGTTAAGAAAGCGCTGAACATTTTAGATCATAATACCCAAGGGGCACACCGTCTACTTCCTCCAGAATTAAACAATTAACTTTTATTTTCGGAGCTAAACAGGTCCAATATTTCATCTTTTGAATTCATCGCATCTTTATAACCGAGGGCGATCAATTCACGGCAGAAGGCTTTTTCAAACAGCAAGTAGCTGACCAGTGTTGAGCCGTGGTTGCCGTAAACACCGACACCGCGCAGCAGAAAGCGCAGCGAACGTGGTAGCAGGTGTGAATAACGTGCTGCAATCTCATCGATCTCCTGACTGGGTGAAATGCACAGCACTTCAACGGGTCGCAGGGTGACGCCACCACGCTCCAGTTTGCGTGACGGAATCAAGCGGATGGTTTTGTTGATGCGCTCCACCCGCTCAAGGTCTGAGTCAAGACCATCAAGAAAAATGCTGTTCATGGCGTGGCCCAGAATATCCGCCATGGGGGGGTAGTTAATGTTGCCTTCACGCTCAGGCACGGGCGGCCTTGACTCTTGCACGCCGACCACCAGCACTCTGTCGGCACCGAGGTGCAGGGCAGAACTGAGCGGCGCAGTTTGGCGCATCGAGCCATCACCAAAATATTCTCGATTGAGCTTTATAGCAGAAAATAGCAGCGGAATTGCCGATGATGCCATCAAATGCTCAATTCCGAGATTGGTAGCGCAACCCACACGGCGCTCTCGAGCCCACGGCTTGATGGAGTCGGCACCTTGGTAAAAGGTGACTGACTGCCCCGAGTGATAACCCGATGCGGTGATGCCGAGGGCGTGCAGGTGGCCATCATCAATCACCTGCTGGATTTTACTGTAATCGAAGTAGGTGTTGAGCAGTTCGACTAACGGTGCACGGTCGAGCAAAGAGTGGGGGTTGTGTTTGCCCAGCCCTCCTAGCATCATCGCGGCGAGCCAGTGGCCGCCGCTCTTAAAAATACCGAGGGTATCGGTGCGGAAGACCTGTTCCGAGTGAAAATTTTTCCAGACGTGGCTGAGGCGCATCACCCCTTTACGGAAATGGTCGGCGTGAATGGCGAGTGCTGTGGCATTAATCGAACCGGCTGAAGTGCCCGTGATGACCGAGAAGGGGCTGGTTGTGCCATAACTTTTGGGCAGTACACGTGCAACCGCTTTAAGCACACCCACTTGGTAGGCGCCGCGCGCGCCGCCGCCGGGAAGGACGAGCCCTACACGTGATTCAGGGCAGTTTTTTTGTAGCCATTTCATGGGTCACCATCACTCTTATTTACCTTATGTATCGTCATTCCACTAAAGAAGGCCACTCTATTTTGATGGTTAAGAGGTGATTCGAGCCATCTTGACGATGGCAAGATAGCACCGCGATGGTTGCGGCGCAAAATAGCCTACTTAGGCTTTTGCAATGGAATGCCAAGTGACGGCCAGATTTCATCAACGCGCGCTTTCACCGCGCTGTCCATGGTGATCGGCTTACCCCACTCCCGCGTGGTTTCACCGGGCCATTTGTTGGTGGCATCGAGCCCCATTTTGGAGCCGAGGCCAGAGACGGGCGAGGCAAAGTCGAGATAGTCGATCGGGGTGTTGTCGATCATCGTGGTGTCGCGGATCGGATCCATGCGGGTGGTGATCGCCCAGATCACATCCTCCCATTCGCGGATGTTGATATCATCATCCATGACAATCACAAATTTGGTGTACATAAACTGACGCAGAAAAGACCAGATGCCGAGCATCACCCGCTTGGCGTGGCCGGGGTACTGCTTTTTGATGCTGACACAGGCGAGCCGATATGAACACCCCTCAGGCGGCAGGTAAAAATCGACAATCTCCGGAAACTGTTTCTGCAGAATAGGCACAAAGACTTCGTTGAGTGCCACGCCCAGCACGGCGGGTTCATCGGGCGGGCGGCCGGTGTAGGTGCTGTGATAGATCGGGTTGGTGCGATGGGTGATGCGCTCAATGGTAAAGACGGGAAAGGTGTCGACCTCATTGTAGTAACCGGTGTGATCCCCAAACGGCCCTTCCGGCGCCTCTTCGCCCGGTTCTAGGTAGCCTTCCAGTACATACTCTGCGCTGGCAGGCACCTGCAAATCACTGCCAATACAGCGTGTGACCTCAGTTTTTGAGCCGCGCAGCAGTCCGGCAAAGGCAAATTCCGAGAGGGTGTCTGGCACCGGGGTGACAGCGGCGAGGATGGTGGCCGGGTCGGCACCGAGCGCGACCGCCACCGGAAAGCGCTCGCCGGGGTGTGCCGCTTGCCAGTCACGAAAGTCGAGCGCCCCGCCGCGGTGGGAGAGCCAGCGCATGATCACCTTGTTTTTGCCAATCACCTGTTGGCGGTAGATGCCGATGTTTTGGCGCGCTTTCTCCGGCCCTTTGGTGATCACCAATGCCCAAGTGATCAGTGGCCCTGCGTCACCGGGCCAGCAGGTCTGCACGGGAATCTTGGCGAGATCAACCTCGTCCCCCTCAATAACATGGTGCTGGCACGCTGCATTTTTAACAAATTTGGGCGCCATGTTGAGCACTTGTTTATAGATGGGGAGTTTCTCCCACGCATCCCTCATCCCTTTCGGTGGCTCAGGCTCTTTAAGTGTTGAGAGTAGCTTGCCGACTTCGCGTAGCGCTTCGACAGAGTCTTGCCCCATTCCCATCGCCACACGTTTCGGTGTGCCGAAGAGATTGCCGAGCACTGGCACGTCATAACCTGTTGGATTTTCGAATAGCAGTGCGGGGCCGCTTGCGCGTAGGGTGCGGTCACAGATCTCTGTCATTTCAAGATGAGGGTCAACCTCAGCGGTGATGCGGATCAGCTCGCCCTCTTTTTCGAGGCGTGCGATAAAATCGCGCAGGTCTTTATATTTCATAATGCGTTATCTGTTCACTCTTTAAATTTGTTCATTGCAGGGCGTAACGCATAGGTTCCCCCAATGAGGCGCGAATATGTCACGATAGTACCTGCTTGCACAGCCTATTGTGGTCGAAAAGGAGATGCCGTGTGGCGATTCTTTCAGGTTTTAGAAAAGTGCCGCTCCGCCGATAGAAAATGTGCATGTCTTTGACACAAAATGGTTTAAAACTAAAAATATAGCAACTATTGTGTTATATAACAAAACTGTGGAACGCTAGCTCATAAGGGAAGAGAATATGGAGATGCTCATCTGGTTTGCAGGGTTTGCTGTTATTGTGGGTAGTGCCGCATATCAACGTATCCCCCTGATCCTTTCGACACTGCTTGTTGCGATTTTCATGCTCAGCTGGAGCACTTTTTTTGCGCCATCAGCGCCCTCCTTCTATCTTGCTTGGGCTGTTTTTCTGCTGCTGGCGATCCCGCTTAATCTACCGCCGCTGCGCAGAAAACTGGTGAGTAACCACATCCTGCGCGCTTTTCGTAAGGCGCTCCCCTCGATGTCACAAACGGAACGAGAGGCACTCGAAGCTGGTTCGGTGTGGTGGGATGGCGAGCTTTTTAGTGGGCGACCTAACTGGCAGCGTCTGCTCTCATTTCCTGCGCCCCGCCTAACGGCCGAAGAGCGCGCCTTTCTTGATGGGCCGGTTGATGACTTGTGCCAGATGCTCAATGACTGGCAGATCACGGAAGAGCTGCACGACCTGCCGCCAGAGGTGTGGCAGTTTATAAAAGATAAAGGTTTCTTCGGCATGATCATCCCGAAGAAATATGGTGGTCTTGAGTTTTCAGCGCTGGCGCACTCAGCCGTGGTGATGAAGATCTCTAGCCGCAGCACCACTGCCGCGGTGACGGTGATGGTGCCCAATTCACTGGGCCCTGCCGAGCTTTTACTGCACTACGGCACTGAGGCGCAGAAAGGTCATTACCTGCCACGTCTTGCGCGTGGTGAAGAGGTGCCTTGCTTTGCGCTCACCGGCCCGGATGCCGGCAGTGATGCCAGCAGCATGCCGGACATCGGGGTCGTTGAAAAAGGCACCTTTGAAGGTGAAGAAGTTATCGGTATTCGCCTCAACTGGGCGAAACGTTACATCACCTTGGGGCCGGTCGCCACCGTGTTAGGGCTTGCGTTTAAACTGCAAGACCCTGATCGACTGCTGGGGGATAAAGAAGAATTGGGCATTACCCTCGCGCTGATTCCCACGGATACGCCCGGAGTTTCAATTGGCACACGCCATGCGCCGCTTAACATCATGTTTCAAAACGGGCCCAACTGGGGCAAGGATGTTTTCATCCCGATGGATTGGGTGATCGGAGACAAGAGTGGTGTGGGCAACGGCTGGCGCATGTTGATGGAGAGTCTCGCTGCGGGTCGCTCTATCTCACTGCCTGCCCTGAGCACGGGCGGTGGCAAGCTGGCAAGCCGTGCGATAGGCGGCTATGCGCGCATTCGTAAACAGTTCAAAACACCGATCGGCAAGTTCGAAGGGGTTGAAGAGGCACTCACCCGCATCGCCGGTAATACTTATATGATGGACGCTGCCCGCACCATCACCGCCAGCGCGGTTGATCTAGGTGAAAAGCCATCGGTCGCCTCTGCCATTGTAAAATATAACCTTACCGAACGGATGCGCTCGGTGATCAACGACGCGATGGATGTACAGGGCGGTGCAGGCATCTGCATGGGGCCTCGTAATCTGATGGGGCGCATTTATCAGGCGATTCCGATCAGCATCACGGTAGAAGGCGCCAACATTTTAACCCGCAGCTTAATCACCTTTGGCCAGGGTGCCGTGCGTTGCCACCCCTATGTATTGAAAGAGATGCAGGCGGTGGGTGACAGTGATGTGGCACGCGGCTCGGCTGACTTTGACCGCGCCTTTTTTAGCCATGTCGGCTTTACCCTTAGCAACGCAGTGCGCGCCCTTTATCTTGGCTTGACCGGCGCACGCTTTGTGCGAGTGCCGGGAGATAAACGCGCCAAGCAGTACTATCGACAACTGACCCGCATGAGCGCGGCCTTTGCACTGGCCTCTGATATCTCGATGCTGGTACTGGGCGGCGAGCTAAAACGCAAAGAAAAGCTTTCTGGCCGCCTTGCCGATGTGTTGAGCCACCTCTATCTCGCCTCTGCTTCATTGAAGCGCTTTGAAGACCAGAACTCCCCAGACGAAGATTGGCCGTTGCTGGAATGGTCGTGCCAAGAGTCGTTATACATCATCCAAAATCGGCTGCATGAACTGTTGGCTAACTTTCCGGATCGCGTCGTGGCGTGCTGCCTGCGCCTGCTGATTTTTCCACTTGGCAAACCCTATGCCGGACCCGATGATCGGTTAGGGCATAAAGTGGCAGGCGTCATTCTGCAACCCTCTGAAGCGCGAGACCGTTTAACCCGTGGTGTCTTTACTACGAGCGACACCAGTGAAGCGATCGGGCGCATTGAAGATGCGCTCACCAAGGTGGTGCTCGCTGAGCCGATCGAGAAAAAGATTTATCAGGCGCAGCGCAAAGGTGAGTTGCCAGCAGGTGTGGGCGAGGCGATATTGCAAGCTGCAATTCAACACAGTGTGATTGATGAAAAAGAGGCCACACTGGTACGTCATGCGGTTACGGCAAGAAGTGAAGTGATCAAAGTGGATGATTTTCCTCAAGACTACTGGAAATAGAGGGCGCATAGATGACAACGCGTAAAAAAAGAAAGGCAGGCGGGGCGGTCTATATTGTTGATGGCAGCCGCACGCCGTTTCTAAAAGTAAAAGGTGCTCCGGGTCCTTTTCTGGCGTCTGATTTAGCCGTGGCTGCGGCGCGCCCCCTATTGGCGCGTCAACCGTTTGAGATATCAGCGCTCGACGAGGTGATCGTGGGTTGTGTCATGCCGACACCGGATGAGGTCAACATTGCGCGCATCATCGCCCTGCGACTCGGCTGTGATCAACATCTGCCCGCCTGGACGGTGCAGCGTAACTGCGC
>JALSHQ010000036.1 GCA_026982145.1 Gammaproteobacteria bacterium
GGCTCGCCTTTCTAAGGCTCTACGGTGTTGAACCACATATGCTCGTCGCTGATCTTTGCTGTTTACCCGTATCAGAGGTATCGCAATGGTCGTTACTGTTAGAGGGTGAAACGGCACTGGTCAGTACAGGTCAAAACCAGGGCTTTGCTGCCGATATTGATAACTTGGTACTGATGTTACGTAGTGCACTGCAAGCACGCGAAAAAGGGGCGGGTGCGCCGGAGCAGTTGCGCCTAATCAATGGCAATGCCAACGCTGATGGTGAACTGGCGCTCATAGAACCGTTGAGCGAATTTGATCTGATTGTGAGCAGAGAGAAAGAGGTGCCGGATATGCTGGCATTTTTGGCGCAAGGGTTAGATGACAAACAAGCGCTTAACCTATTGCAGGGGCCATATAGCCGCCGTGATCAGATGGGTAAACTACTGCGCCCATGGCGCGCATCTGCTGCGATGTTGGTGGTGTTGCTGCTTTTCTCAGGGGGGGGTACCGTCGCTGACTATATCGACCTCGGCAAACAGCAAATCGCACTTAAAAAGCATATTGAACAGACTTATCTCGCGGCTTGTCCCGGCGCCAAGCGTATTGTGAATCCTCGAGCGCAGATGGAGCAGTGTCTCAAAAAGATGCGTGGTGGCGGCGCAACAGAAGACGCGGGCCTTTTAGTGATGTTGTCCTCAGTGGGTGCTGCACTGAAGGCCGCGAATGGATTGCAATTACAGCGCATCAGCTACCGCAATGGGCAACTCGATATGGCGCTGATGATGGGTGATATTCAAGGGCTAGATCAACTGAAGCAGCGCATCATGAAAGAGACGGCGCTTCAGGTGGAAATTCTTTCTGCATCATCACGCAATGGCCGCATCGAAGCACGCCTGCAATTAAAGGGTAAGGGCTCATGAAAGCGTGGTTCTCCGCACTAAGCCCACGTGACCGCTTGATTGTGATCGGCGGCAGTGCACTATTGGCCGTGGCGGTGTTGTTGGGGAGCTGGCTCTCATTTGCCAGTGATGTTGAACGCATGCGCGAAGTGGTGAGCGAACAGCGTGCCGTCAGCCAGTGGATGGAAGCGGCAGCACTAGAAGCATCACAACTGCGCAAGGGTACGGGCAGCAGCCGTGCCGTCACAGGGGGTGCATCACTCCTTTCGCTGGTCGACCAAACGGCAAAGCGCAGTGGCCTTGGGAGTGCAATGAAACGCATCGAACCCGAGGGCGACGACAAAGTCCGCATTCGTCTAGACCGGGTTAACTTTGATAAAATGATGCGTTGGCTGGAAGCGTTACAAAGCAAGCAGATGGTTTCTATTGACAGCATCACCGTCGACCATCATCAAGAGCGCGGCATGGTCAACGCGCGCTTAACACTGAAAGGCACACGATGAAAAAGAAGGTCGTTCTTTATGGCGCATTGGCGCTGATGAGCTATCTGATTTTCATGGTGGTGCTGATACCTGCAGATCGTCTTTACGGGCTGGCAAAAGAGCGGCTGCCATTTGCGCTCTATCAACTTGATGGCACACTCTGGAAAGGGAGCGCCTCAGTCGTGACCTTTAATCAAGGCTCGCAACGCCTTGAGGCAGTGAAGTGGGAGCTGCAGCCCGCAGCACTGTTGATGGGGCGAGCGCAGGCAACCGTTAAATTTCGTTATGACAACCGAGCTGTTTCAGTCACAGTGGGGCGGAGCCTGAGCGCGCTTTATCTGCACGATTTTAATGGCCGTATGACGGCCGCGACGATAGAGCAATTTTCCCCACCGCCAGCGATAGGGCTTAAAGGTGTTATTGATGTAGACCTCAGCGAGCTCTCGATGAGTGGCAGTGAATGGGTGGCCGTCAATGGCGTGGTGCGCTGGCGCAATGCAGGACTGGATTTAAACAACACAACTTTAGGCAGTTTTGAGTTAACACTGACCACTGTTGATGGAAAAACTAACGGCGTCGTAAAAGAGACCGATGGCCCGTTAAAGGTTAACGGTACATTGCTGTTGCGCCCTTCAGGTGAATATCTTTTTGCCGGTACGGTTGAGTTGCGTGACAAGCAACGTAACGATCTTAGGCAAGGGCTGCGCTTTATCGGCACGCCCAACGCGCAAGGGGTCTACACTATTAAGTACCAAGGTCAGTTACCGATGAGTCGTCTCGCCCCATTCGCAGGTTGAAAACCATGGCATCACAGCGCAATAATTTACTGGCACGCGTGGCTGGTGGTATCGAATCGTTTGGCGAATGGAGCGGGCGTACCGTTTCATGGCTGACGTTACTGCTGGTGTTATTGGTGAGTTATGATGTGACCATGCGCTACCTGTTCCAGGAAGGCTCGGTCGCGTTGCAAGAGTTAGAGTGGCATCTCTTTGCGCTGATCTTTCTATTGGGCTCCGCTTATACCCTCAAGCATGACGGGCATGTGCGTGTTGATCTGCTCTACCGAGCACGCTGGATGAGTGACCGACGACGTGCTTGGATTGACCTATTCGGCACACTCTTTTTTCTGTTGCCTTTTTCTATTCTGATTATCTATAGCGCATGGCCGTTCGTTGAAAACGCCTATATTCTGAATGAACACTCACCTGACCCGGGTGGCTTGCCCTATCGCTACCTCATCAAAATGATGATTCCGCTCTGCTTTGTGCTGCTGGTAATTCAGGGCGTTGCGATGATTATTCGTAGCGCACAGAAGATCGCTGCGCAAGACGATGAGCCGAGCCCGGCTGAAAATAAAATGTCAAAAGAGCACGACGCCTGATGGAGATGGAAGTCTGGGCGTTGATAATGTTTGGTGTGGTGATTGCCGCGTTGATGATCGGTTTTCCGGTGGCACTCACGCTAGGTGCCGTGTCGATGGCCTTTGGCGCTGTATTTCTCGGGCTCGGGTTTTTCGAACTACTGCCCATGCGTATCTGGGGCATCATGACCAACTTCACCCTGCTGGCTGTGCCGCTATTTATCTTCATGGGGATCATGTTGGAGAAATCCGGCATTGCCGAAGAGCTGTTAGAGACGATGGGGATGCTGTTTGGCCGCGTCCGCGGTGGGTTGGCGGTTTCGATTGTGATTGTCGGTGCGCTGCTCGCCGCGACCACTGGTGTGGTGGGCGCCACTGTGGTCACCATGGGGGTGATCGCGCTGCCTGCGTTACTGAAGCACGGTTATCGTACTGAATTAGCCACGGGCACCATCGCCGCCTCCGGCACACTGGGGCAGATCATCCCGCCGAGCATTGTGTTGATTCTACTGGCTGATGTGATCGGGGTGCCGGTCGGGCAACTCTTTGCAGGCGCTGTGGTACCGGGGTTTTTATTGATCGCACTATTCATTGCGCTCATCATGGCCGTTGCTTGGCTCAAGCCGGAACATGCACCTGCGATCGATGTGAAAAAGTTACAGGCGGAGCGCGATGATAGCAGTTTATGGGCGGCGGTGATCACCAGTCTGTTGCCACCGCTGTTACTGGTCGTTGCAGTGTTAGGTTCGATCTTTTTTGGGATTGCGTCCCCGACAGAATCAGCAGCGATTGGAGCGCTGGGCGCGATGTTGCTGGCGATCGTACGCCGCCGCCTCAACATGCCAAATCTGCAAAGCACCATGCAGCAGACGACACGAATGACCAGCATGGTTTTTTTGATCTTGATTGGTGCCACCACTTTTGGTTTGGTCTTTCGCGGCATGGGTGGCGATATGCTGGTTGAAGATATCATGATGGAGTTGCCCGGAGGCGTTTGGGGTTTTCTGTTTGTCAGCATGTTGATTATTTTTTTACTCGGTTTCTTTCTGGATTTTATTGAAATCTGTTTTGTTGTCGTGCCGATCATCGCACCGATTGCGATCATGATGGACATAGACCCGGTGTGGTTTGCAATCCTGATTGCGATGAACCTTCAAACCTCATTTTTGACCCCACCCTTTGGCTTCTCGCTCTTTTATCTCAAAGCAGTAGCCCCCCCTTCGGTCAAGATTACCCAGATCTACCGCGGTGTCATTCCATTTATCATTATTCAGCTTTCAGTGTTAGGGCTATTGGTGGCATTCCCTGATGTGGTGACATGGCTGCCACAGCTCATGGACGAGATGCAGGGGTTTGGCTAGTGTCAGCACCGGTTTTGTTATCAACCCTCACTTGTCCTGATTGTGGTCATCGTGAGGTGCTTGAGATGCCAACAGACGCCTGTCAGTATTACCATCAATGCTCCGCTTGTGATGAGCTATTGAGGCCATTGAAAGGTGATTGCTGCCTGTTTTGTTCGTATGGCGACATGCCATGTCCGCCCGTTCAGCAAGAGAAGAGGTGTTATTGAGATGGCTGATAAAGATGACAAAAAAGAGAAGCCCGTCACTCAGGCCGACCGCATCGTTTTCCTTGCGCTTAAAGGGGCGCTTGTCGCGACTGTTTTCCTCTTCACGCCGCTGTTAACGGTGGTGCTTAACGCCATCGGGTTAGGTTCGGCCGCACCGCTTTTAAATGCACTGATGTTCCCACTACTGTTTATCTGTTTCGGTGCGATGGGTTACGGCATGTGGAAAAAGAAAATAGGGGAGAAATCGGAGCCAGATGAGTAGCGCATCTGACTTCGAAATCCCCCTTTTTTATGGTGCGGGTTAGGGCTCAAAAAAGAGCGGCCACCGTACCGGCCGCTGACTTTGAGGCCTCTGCATACAAGCGTAGAGGCCTGTCATACTAAGGGATGTTGCTAAAAGCCCCTGCATCATAGCCCGTTCCTTGTGGGCGAGCAGTGCCGTCGATATCGGTCAGTGTCGTAATGCCAAGGTCGTTACTGAGATCAATAAACAGTGGTTGGCTCGACATAAAGCTGCCCGGAACACTGTCAATCAGTGCCGAACCCGCACCCAGTCTAAAGTTATAAATATTTTCAGCAGTAAACCCAGCGGTAACGCCTTCCGCACTATTTTGAGAGAAGGTAGAGAATGCTGTTTGAAAAGCGGCTAGGCCATTATGCACGTTGGCTGTGCTGCCGCCGCTGGCGAAGTCCCCCGCTGTATCTGTGTAGAAAAGATAATCCAGCGTATTGATCACTGAGGTCGAAGATTGCAGGCGCGTTTGATACTCGGAGGCACCATCAATGATATTAGCTGCGATGTAGCGGTCTAGCGCTGCTCCTGTGCCGTAATGGTAAATGCCTCGTTTGCTATCTGAGAAGGTATTAAAATAGGCGTAGCGTGAGCCCCCGCCTCCGCCCATGTTTAAACCATCCGCTGTTGGCGAGAAAAAAGAGAGGTTGCCGATGATGTAGACCCGCCCCCCGATATTGCTTGCACCATAGTTGATGCCGCCTGTATCCCACGAACGGTTATTGATAAAGTAAACGTAGTTCTGTTGAACACCCTCGTCATTTACATAATAATTTTGTGCGTTACCACCGCTGTTGCCATAGGCCACTCGGCGAATGTCCCAACAGTCGGATTCACTCACCACCACGCGATTGAAATCTTTTATATCAATGCAGTTCTCACCCTCGCTATGAGCCACCATGCGACCGACATAGACATCAGAGGTCGTGTTGTTGTTGGTTAACTGCACACAGTCACCCGCATTTTCATCACAGCGAATATCAAGTAACCAGAAGCCAGATTGGTTGGAGCCGACAAAACCGTGCACATCCCGCTCAACAGAGAGGCCGTCGGCTTCCACAACCCCCGTATCGTGGCTGTATACATTGAAGACCAGCAGGTTATTCCCGCCCGTTGCCAGGCCTACACTGCTACCGGTGGTGGCTGGGTTGTTTTTGATCTCCATGTGGCGCAGTACGATGTTGTCTTGAGGATTGTCCATATGGCGCGGCATGGCACCGTCGAAGACGATGCCACTTAACCTGTAATTGCCCCCGGTAATACGGAGCTGCTCAGATGTCCGGTTGGGGTTTCTGATGATACGTGGCTTGTTGGGGCCTTTTTCATCCCCCACCAGCCAGCTGGGGTTAGCGGGGGTGCCGTTAAAATTGATTCGGTGCCAGCCGCTGTTTCGCAGCGGATAAGGTTGTGTTGATGGCGCTAACACCATCTTTCCACCGGCAGTGATCACGGCATCATGAGGGATCGTACAGCGGGGTACATCAGGGTAGCCCATATCGTTACTGTTACTGCATGAGGGGTGGTCGGAGTCGATGTAATAGTAGCCCGTGACCTCGGCGCTTGGCCACGCACCAGGGTCGGCAGGCGG
>JALSHQ010000037.1 GCA_026982145.1 Gammaproteobacteria bacterium
TTCCTTAAAAATATTGCGGTTTATAGCCGCAAAAAATAGTTATTCAAAACAGGCTTTACCATGCCTCACAAACGGCGGCTTCACCACGCGTGCGGGCAGCTGCTTGCCCCGCATCTCAACCAACACACCACCTTCGACATCAGAGCGAACACGTGCAAACGCAATCGCTTTGCCCAAGGTTGGCGAAAAACTGCCACTGGTCACTTGGCCCACCACTTCGCCATCAACAAATACCCGTTGGTGGCCGCGCAATACACCGCGGTCATCCAGTATCAAGCCGACCAGCTTTCTGGCTGGGGGGGTATTATACTGTGGTTCGAGCGCTTCGCGCCCAATAAAATTACGATCTTGCGGTTCCCATGCCACCGTCCAGCGCAATCCTGCCTCCAGCGGTGTTGTGGTCTCATCCATATCGGCACTGTAGAGATCCATTCCCGCTTCAAGCCTAAGGGTGTCGCGTGCGCCCAGCCCCACAGGGTGAACGCCGCTCTCATGCAGGTTGCGCCAGAACTGCACCGCCTGACCCTGCGGAACCATCACTTCGTACCCATCTTCACCCGTATAACCTGTGCGGGAAATAAAGAGTTCGCCGATTTCTACTGCGTTAAATGGCGCCAGTGCCGCCGCTTTTTCTTGCGCCGCCTCATTCAGTTGTGCGTGTACTTTATCGCGTGCTTGCGGCCCCTGCACAGCGATTAAGGCGACCTCTTGTAACTCGCTCACCTCAACGGCAAATGGCTGCGCATGCTGCTCGATCCACGCCATGTCTTTATCGTGAGTCCCTGCATTGACCACTAGGCGGAAGCGCTCCTCACCAAGAAAATAGACGATCAGATCATCCACCACGCCGCCTTGCTCATTAAGCATGCAAGTGTAGAGCGCACGACCGTATGTCTGCAGGCGATCCACATTATTGGCCAAGAGGTAGCGCAAAAATTCACGCGCGCGCACCCCTTTTAGATCCACAAAGGTCATGTGCGACACATCAAACATGCCGGCTTCACCACGCACCTTATAGTGCTCTTCTACTTGTGAGCCATAGTGCAGCGGCATGTCCCAGCCTGCAAAATCGACAACCTTCGCACCCAGTTTCAGATGCTCCTGATAAAGCGCTGTTTTCGCACCCATCGGTTACTCCTCATCACTAAACAATTCATTACGGCATCGGGCTTGCGCCCGTTTTACCCTGCAAAAAGCCGTGAGCCATTCCGTGCTCTGACATCTTGCTGCTACCCCATTTCCAATCTGGGAAGCACTAAATATAACTGTTACACCATTGAAACCCAAGGATTTTTTCTGCGAGGTCTTTTCAGCTTAACGCCTGCGCTCTGCGCGCATCATGATCCACAGCGCGGGTAGTGTGCCTAGAATTAACATCAATGCGGCGGGCGCTGCCAGCTCGAGCATCTCTTCACTCGCCTCAATCCAGATGCGTACTGGCAATGTGTCGTAACCGATCGGGCGCAGGATTAGCGTTGCGGGCAGCTCTTTCAGCACATCAATAAAAACCAGCACCCAAGCCGTCACCATGCCACCGCGGATCATCGGCAGTGTTACCCGCCAAAGGTTTTCCAGCGGTCCCGCGCCCAGCACCCGTCCAGCCTGCTCAATCGACGGGGTTAACTGCTGCAGTGCCGCCTCTTGCGACTGCACCGCTAGCGGTAGAAAACGCACCACCAGTGCCATCATCAACACCGCGAGTCCGCCGTAAAGCAGCGGCAGTTGTGTCAATATAAAAGTGATGACGCCCAGCGCGACCACCGGGCCTGGCAGCACAAAGCCGATACTTGAGAGGTGCAGAAAACTGACGCTCAACCATGAGCGAATGCGGGTGTGATAAAGCGCAACGGGCAGCCCCACCACCACTGTTACCGTGGCCGCGATAAAACCGAGCAGCAGTGAATTTTGTGTGTAGCCCCAAAACTCTGCGCCAATAAGCCCGGCATGCCATGAGTGCCAACTCCAGTGCACCACCCACACCAGCGGCAAAATAAAAGCGAACAGCGCGATGGTGCCGATGCAGCCCCAGATCATCACCAACTCACGCATGGTGGCCTCGCGCGCCTCAAATTTTCGTGAACGACCACTGCTGAAATAGCGCTGACGGTGGCGAAAAAATCGCTCCAGCACCAGAAATGTCAGGCTCATCATCACCAGCACTAGGCTGAGTGCGGCGGCGGCCTGATTGTCCATCCGCCCCTCCATCTGGGTATAGATGCTCAGCGTAAAGGTCTGAAAGCGCAGCATGCTTACCGCACCAAAATCGGAAAGCACATGCAACACCACCACCGCCAGTGCCGCCGCTAATGCGGGTCGCAACAGGGGTAACTGCACCCGCCAAAACACCTCAAATGGGGTAGCACCCTGCATTCTGGCGGCCTCCTCCATGCTGGGGCTAGATTCCAGCAGTGCGGTGCGCGCCAGTAAAAAGACATATGAAAACCCCGCAAGGGAGAGAATAAAAGCGGCGCCCCAGCCCGTATAGATATCAGGAATCGCGACCCCGTCGCCAAACAGCGCTGCCCATATCAACCCCAACCAGCCATCATCAGCGAGCAGCGATGTGTAGATATAAGCAAATACATAGGTCGGTATGGCCAGAGGCAACACCATCAACCAGATCGCAAGTATACGCCCGGCAAACTTGCGCCGTGCAATCAGCCATGCTGATGAAAGACCCAATACCAATGAACCCACCGCCACTACAAAGCCGAGCCACACGGTGTTAGCTAAAAGCTCAGGCAAGCGCGTGTTCCATAGTCCAGCCCAGCGCTCCGCGGAGAGCTGAAAACTGCTATAGATCACAAAGAGCAAAGGGATCGCCGCCATTAAGACGACGACCCCCGTCACTCCAGAGAGCACTGAAAAGTGTTTTGTCACGCCAAGCCTATCTGCAAATTAGTGCTGCCTTAGGGCATCCCCACCGCTTCTAGCAGGTCAATGGTGGCGCCGCGATACTTGCCCAGCGCTGCCATCTCAACCGATGATGCCTTAATGCTCTCCGCCGGTGGAATCACTGCTGCCGCTGCAATCCCTTTGCGCGCAGGATACTCTCGGTTGATCTCCGCAAACAGCTGCTGCCCCTTTTCTGAGACTAGGAACGCCACAAGTTTAACTGCCGCATCACGCTTTTTCGTATATTTGCTAACGGCCACACCCGCCACATTCCAAGCGACACCCATCCCACCTTCACCCTGATCTGGGACGATGATCTTGATCGGTGCGTTCGGCTTTTTATCAAGGTGGCGATATATATAGTAGTGATTCACCAACCCCACCGCTTTTTTGCCACTGGCCACCGCCGTGACCACTTTGCTGTGTTTATTAAACGTCTGCCCCTCGGCGTTCTCCTTAACTCCCTTGAGCCACTCCGTGGTTTTCTCTTTACCCGCAGCGAGCATATAAACAGTAGTGCCCGCAATAAAGCTGCCATTACCGCTGTGAGTGATGGCGATTTTACCTTTCAAGCGGGGGTCAGCAAGATCAAACACAGAGTTCAGAAAAGCGGTATCAGCCGTCGTATTGGCCACCAGCACTCTGGCACGCGCAGAAAGCCCCACCCAACTGTTATCCGGCGCGCGCAACTTTGTGTCAATCACCGCTACGATCTCTTGCGGCAGCGGCTGAAACAGCCCCATTTCGCTGCCGAGCTGCAGGTTCCCTGCATCATTACTTAAATAGAGATCCGCCTGAGTACGCTCGCCCTCAACCCGCAATTTATTCAGCAATGCAGTCGATTTTGCACTGTGCAGCAGCACCTTAATACCTGTTTCCGCGGTGAACTGCTTGATCACTGGCTTCACAAATTTATCGCTGCGGCCTGAGTACACCACCAGCTCATCTGCCGCCTGCACCACCGGCATTGCCATCATAACGCCCAACAGCACCACACCTAATTTTTTAAAAACCTTCATTCGTAAGCCTCCATGACTGTGTCGATGGAATAAACACATTATTCCCAAGGCAAATTAATGATAATTATTCTCATTTGCGATTGCAACTCTTTTCTTGTCAAAAGTTGCAGACCGTAACAGAGAAGAGGCTTTAGGGAAGGAAAGGACAGCAGCACACAGGACGCCCCTAATAAGGGCATCGTGCTCTGGTTCATTCAAGGGATAGAGGGGGGGATTGCGAAATACGCTCGCGAAGGCGGGATAGTGCAGGGAAGAGGGGCTGGCTTACGCATCTGTAAACGGCTCACCAGTTACAATTGCAGCGCTACTTCACTTAGGCGGCGGCTCATCACCCTTCTCGCCCGTTTTTGTTGGCTCAGCCTCTTCTCGCTTCACCGGCGTCTTTTGCTCTTCTTCATCATCCTGATCTTCTGCCAGCACCACATACTTCATAAAAAAGATCGCAATAACGGCGGTCATCGAAATGAAAATCACTGGAAATATCCATTGATACGGCAGGTCAAACAGGGCTACAGTATTTTCCACGCAACTATCCTCAATCAAAACTAAAATGGCTATGGCCGAAGCGCTTTTAGCCCACCACGCGATAGTAGTCTGTTTACTTACAAACAACCACCCCGTAAACAAAGCGCGCGCAAATACGATCAAACCGTCAGATTAATACAGCGGCCACTCCCACCCACGCAAGTTGTGTCACAATGAGCTTATGTATGACTTTACGCTAATTCTCCATTTTCTCGGCCTAGCGATGGGTGCTGGCACTTCTTTTTATATGCTGGGGCTAGCGCTGCATGCGCGCCGACTCAAAGAGCCTGATGCAGCCAAAAAGATGGTGCTGGGGGCGGGGGCGGCTATTTCCGGGGTTGGATTAATGGGGCTTCTGCTGCTGCTTGCCAGCGGCTATTTTCTACTGCAGTTGTCCGCCATCGATATCAACACGCTTAACTGGGCGTTCTGGATGAAAATGGCGATGGTTACGGCCATCATCATGTATACGGTGGTGATGAAAGTGTTGGCCATCAAAGCGAAGCGGCGAGAGGGGGAGGCGGGAATTGCGGCGATGAAAAAGATGAAACGCTTTGCCTTCATCGGCCCGTTCCTCGCTTTTCTGGTGATCAGCTTCGCAGTGCTCGCTTTCAACTAAGCGCAGACCCGCCCACGCCATTTCAGCATAAGCGGGGACCTGCCACTCACTTTAAAAGCAGGGCTTAACAGGCGATGCTTCAAAGCGTTTAATGCTGGAGATAATCTCTTCTTTCGCCTCCGCCAGACCACCCCACCCTTCCAGCTTAACCCATTTGTTAGCTTCCAAGTCTTTGTAATGCTCAAAGAAATGAGCAATTTGCGCGAGCAACTGTTGCGGCATATCGGTGGGTTCTTTGGCATCCTCGTAGAGACTGCAGAGCTTGGTCAGCGGTACGGCCAGTAATTTGGCATCACAACCCGCTTCATCGGTCATTTTCAACACACCAATAGGTCGACACTGAATCACTGAGCCACTGATCAGGGGCACAGGGGTCACCACCAGCACGTCAGCGGGGTCACCATCATCAGACAACGTATTTGGAATGTAGCCGTAATTGCACGGGTAATACATTGCGGTGCTCATAAAGCGGTCAACAAACATCGCACCCGTCTCTTTATCCACTTCATATTTGACCGGGTCGCTGTGAGACGGAATCTCAATGATAACATTGATTTCGTCAGGGACATTCTTGCCGCCGGAAGGCACTCTATCCAGATTCATTGCATCTTCTCCACATACAAAAATGAGCGCATTATACAGGAATGGTGGGAATGTAGGGAGTAAGCATCTACCAATGAGCGACGACGCACAAGCCAAACCAGTCAACGGCTGAAAGTTAAGAATACAAAAGGAGAAATGAAAATAGAAAGAAAATCTGGCCAGACAAAATTTATAAGAAATGATTTGAAAGGACGTTTTATTTTATATGATGGAATTAAAATTGCTGTAACTAGCGATCTTTCTAGGTTTATTGATGAGAACAGTACAGGAGATGTAATAATTAAAGACCCAACTTATAATGAGCGAAAAACTATGCTGGATAAACTGTTTAAGAATACTACTTCTTACGCTATTAATAATGAGTTGAAAATGAAAGTCATCAGGGAGAAAAATGCCCTTAAATTTATACAGAATGGTATTGATGGTTATTTGATAATCGATGATGATGTTAAAATGTTAGGAACTAAGGAATACAAATATCTTTTTGGTGGCTCAGAATATAAAG
>JALSHQ010000038.1 GCA_026982145.1 Gammaproteobacteria bacterium
AAATAGCATCAGTGCGGTGTGGGTTGATGGGTTTTCAATGCCAAGGCCGTGATAAAACCAGGGTTGATTAATGAGCCAGCCCAACAGCGCCAGTGCAGCAAGGCTCATTGCGGCGGTCGAGACCAACCGCTTTTTGATGTGGCCATGTTTAAAGTGGCCAAGCTCATGTGCCAGTACCGCCTCGATCTCTTCTGGGGAGAGCGATTCGATCAGTGTGTCGTAAAAGACGATGCGTTTGTTGGTGCCCAGCCCGGTGAAATAGGCGTTGCCGTGGCCGGAGCGTTTTGAACCATCCATCACAAAAATGCCATTACTGCTAAAACCGGTTTTGGCCATTAGCGCCTCGATGCGCGCTTTGAGTGCTTGGTCTTCCAGTGGTTGGAATTTGTTGAAAATAGGGGAGATGAACGCCGGGTAGGCCCACATCATAAAGAAGATAAACGCCATCCACACCAGCCACACATAGAGCCACCACAGGCTGCCTGATTGCTGCATCAGCCACAGCACAATCCATGCGAGTGGAATGCCAAAGGCGAGCGAGATCGCGACGGTTTTGAGGCTGTCGGTGGCGAAAAGTTTAGGAGTCATCTTGTTAAAGCCAAAGCGTTCTTCGATCACAAAGGTTTTGTAGAGTGACACGGGCAGGTCGAGCAGGCTGCCGATCACAAAGGCGCTGACCAGTACGCCGACACCGACGACGAGAGGCGATAGCTCAAGTGACAACCAGGCTTTATCAAGCAGGTTAAGTCCGCCGCCGACTGTCCACGCGAGCAGCAGCAGGGTGGCGATGATGAGGTCAAAGATCTCTAGGCGGATATTGGTGGCAGTGTAATCGGCCGCTTTTTGGTGCGCCTCCAGAGATATTTTACTGTCGAATGGCGGGGGCACTGAGGGGCGGTTGCGCGTCACGCACTCTTTTTGGCGCAGGCCAAGCCATATCTGCACTCCAAGGGTGAGTGTTGCCATGAGTAAAAATACCACTGTAAATGTGTTCATTTAGTCCTAATCCGGTGACGCGGCGCAGATGACACTCTGCTACAATGCGCATTAAAATCGTTTAATTAATTCAGCCTGAGAAGAGTTTACCACTATGCCTCAAAGCCCTAACAACCTTGTTTGGCTCGATCTGGAAATGACGGGTCTGCTTCCTGAGCAAGATTGTATCATTGAGATCGCTACCATCGTTACCGATAGTGAATTGAATGTGCTTGAAGAAGGGCCGATATTTGCCATTCATCAAAGTGATGAGATATTAAACGGCATGGATGAGTGGAATACCCGCCAACACGGTCGCTCCGGATTAACCGACCGGGTGCGGGAAAGCAGGATAACGGTGGTTGAGGCCGCGCGTGAGACGCTTGATTTTATCCAGAAACATGTGCCTGCCGGCAAGTCACCGATGTGCGGCAATAGTATCTGCCAAGACCGTCGTTTTATGTACCGCCTGATGCCAGAGCTGGAGGCCTACTTCCATTACCGCAACCTTGATGTCAGTACCCTGAAAGAGCTGGCACGTCGCTGGTCACCCGAGGTTTATAAAGGGTTCTGCAAAGAGTCATCTCATTTGGCGATGGATGATATTCGTGACTCGATTAATGAGTTGAAACATTATCGTGAGCACTTTATTCAACTGCCGTAGTATCCATGTTAATTTTCAATTATCTATCTGTTTTAGTACTGGGAGAGTAGCGAATGAGTAATGCTTCGCAGGCGTGGCGTATTACCATGCACATCAATAAAGGTGATGCAGGTGCGGTGGTCACTATAGACCATGATGGAGAGAAGAGCCGTGTGACTAAAACGCCTCTAGTGAGTAGTAGCAGTGATGAACGTGAGCAAGTCTTTATTGGCGTTGCGGCAGATGGCACGGTGATTCAGATGGATGCGAATAGTCAGACCGTTCATCACGACAGCACTTTTGTTGCTGAGAGCTACGTGCCATACGCTTATCCTTACTTTGACGGAGATACCCATTGGTATTCATACGATGGCGATAAGGCAACAGGGGAAGACCCTCAAGCTTGCCCGGCGGGGGGCGCGCCGATGTTGGTGGTGCGTAACACGGGTGAGAGTGCCGAAGTTGTCAAGATGATCTGTCTGGGGCGCGGCCATCATGTGGTCGCTTTTTCAGCACCGACCACGGCTAATGCGGCGATCCCTCGGCTCGCCTTTGTCAGTAATCTGCTGGATGGCAACATTGCGGTGTTGGGTAATGACCCTGCTGATGCGGATAGCTACTTGAAGGTGATCAAAACCATTGACCTATGTGAACCAGAAAAAGAGAAAAGTGGAGCGCCGTGTAGCCCCAACAATGCCTTTCCGCATGGGATGGCCTTTTCGCCACTGACCGGTAAAATCTATAGCCTCAATAACGGTTATGCTTCCATTGTGGTGATTGATCCGCTCTCGCTTGAGATCGATTCACGGCTGCAGATGAAGGGGAGTAGTAACCTGTTGTTAAGTGCCGATGGGCGTTATCTGATCGGCAAGGGGGCGGATCGTAAAAGTGACCCTGAACATGTGATGGGGCGCATCTCGGTGGTCGATGTGGTGAGCGGCAAAACTGAGACGGTACTTGAGTTACCTGACATCTACCCCAGCACCTACCGCTTCAGTCGAGATGGCAGCAAGCTCTATGTGACGACTGCCGCGACCGGCAAAGGCGTGCAGCGCGATAACCTCAAAATGGACCTGCTACAGGTCTATGACACCTCGGCACTACCAGCGATCAAGTTGATCAAGGCAGTTAAAGTGGGGGTGGCTGATTGTGGTCGTCGTCCGCTCGCCTATATCGCTTCAAATGATGGGCCAGATCGGCTTTTTATTCCCAATCCAACTGACGGTACACTCACCATTTTAGATGGGGGAATTGATGAGGTGTTGGAGACTGTTGCAATTGATGATGGCAACGCCAAAGAGATCACCTTTTCGTTCTGGGATGGTGAGGTTTTTGGGAGTTAAACCAGCGCTAATACTTCTGGTGCTGTGCCAGCGCCCACTGAACATGTTCACGCACCAGCTCTGATGAGCCATCGCAGCGCTTCTGTAGCGCTGTGATCACTTCAGGCCGCGTCGGGGCGTTACCGAGTGCGACGGCGATGTTGCGCAGCCAGCGCTCATGACCGATGCGGCGGATCGCCGAGCCTGCGGTGTTATCGAGAAACTGCTGCTCACTCCATGCAAACAGCTCGATTAAGCTGCTGTTATCAAGCCGATGGCGCACCTGAAAATCCTGCTCGCGTGTCAGTTGGGCAAAACGGTTCCACGGGCAGAAGAGCTGGCAATCATCGCAGCCATAAATACGGTTACCGATGAGCGGGCGAAACTCAAGCGGGATGCTGCCGTGCAGTTCAATCGTCAAATATGAAATACAGCGGCGGGCGTCGAGTTTATACGGGGCGATGATCGCATCGGTGGGGCAGCAGTCGATGCAGGCCTTGCAACTGCCGCAATGGTTCTGGCCGGGCGGGTCGATCGGCAGCGGTAGGTCCGTATAAAGCTCGCCAAGAAAAAACCATGACCCCGCTTTCTGATTGATCAAGTTAGTGTGTTTGCCAATCCACCCCATGCCCGATTTTTGTGCGAGTGCCTTCTCCAGCACCGGCGCGCTATCGGTGAAGGCGCGATAGGAAAATGGCCCGACATGTGCTTCGATCTGTGTGGCCAGTTTCTGCAGCCGCTGGCGCAGCACTTTGTGGTAGTCGCGCCCCATTGCATATCGGGAGACATAGGCGCGGGTGGGATCGTTCAGGCACTCTTCTGCTTGATGTTGGTCGTTGACTAGGTAGTCCATCCGTACCGAAATTACCCGTAGTGTGCCGGGTGCCAGCTCCGCTGGGCGGCTGCGTTTGGTGCCGTGGCGCGCCATATATTCCATCTCACCGTGATGGCCTGCATCGAGCCAGTTGAGCAGATGTGTTTCATCCTTCTCTAATTCGGTATCACTGATGGTGAGTGCCTGAAAGCCGAGTGCCTGGCTCCATGTTTTGATTTGATCGGCAAGTGCGCTGAGTGCTTGTGGCGAGAGTGTGGATGATGGTTTCTTTGCCCTTTGCATAAGCGTTATGATAGCGCGTATGGGGCTGCTACCACACAAATTGTATCGCGCTGCCGAAGTGCGGGCACTTGAGCGAATGGCGATTGAGACGCTTTCGATTGAAGGCATTGAGCTGATGAACCGTGCCGGAGCGGCGGCTTTTGCTGCGCTGCGTGCGTGCTGGCCGGCGGCAAAGCGGGTCACGGTGGTTTGTGGTGGCGGCAATAATGGCGGCGACGGCTTTGTGTTAGCGCGCCTAGCAGATGAAGCAAAATTACAGGTGTCGGTGGTGATGCTTGTTAAGGCGGCTTCGTTGAAGGACGAGGCAAAGCTTGCTTATGACGCGATGGTAGCGGTAGGCGTTGAGGCCGTCGGGGGCGAGGCTTTATCTCTGGTGGATGCAGATGTGGTTGTGGATGCACTACTCGGCACGGGGCTCGACCGTGAAGTGACCGGACGGTGGCGCGAGACGATATCGATGATCAACACCGCACCTGTTCCTGTATTTTCGATCGACATTCCATCGGGGCTGAATGGTGATAGCGGTGCCGTCATGGGAGCCGCAATCTGTGCCGATGCCACCATCAGTTTCATCGCGCTGAAGCAGGGGATGCTCACCGCATCAGGCGTCGACTGTTGTGGCCAGCTGTTCTTCGATGCGCTGCAGTTGCCGACGGCTGTTTATGAAAAGGTGGCGCCTAGCGCAAACCGCATCCTCCCAAATCAATTTTCGGCATACCTGCCTCGACGAATGCGGGCCACCCATAAAGGGGATTGTGGCCACCTGCTTGTGGTGGGTGGCGCAGCGGGGATGAGCGGTGCACCGCGCATGGCGGGTGAGGCTGCACTGCGCTGCGGCGCAGGTTTGGTCTCGATTGCAACGGTTGCTGAACATGCAGCAGGATTGAATTTCGTGCGCCCGGAGCTGATGGTGCATGCGGTGGAAACGTTGGCCGAGCTCTCCCCATTAATCGCACAAGCTGATGTGATTGCGGTGGGTCCCGGATTGGGTTGCTCTAAATGGGGAATGGCGATGTTTGCTGCGGTGTTGGCGAGTGATGCGCCATTGGTGGTGGATGCCGATGCCTTGAATTTACTGGCGATTGAACCATACGAGCGGGATGACTGGGTGTTGACGCCGCATCCCGGCGAGGCAGCACGCCTCTTAAATATTTCAACCGATGAAGTGCAAGCGGATCGTTTTGCTGCAGCCGATGCACTGCAGCGTAAATATGGCGGGGTGACGGTGTTGAAGGGGTGTGGTTCGCTGGTGGCCGATCAAGACGGGGCGGTATCGCTCTGTGACGCTGGCAACCCCGGCATGGCGAGCGGTGGCATGGGAGATCTGTTAACTGGTGTGATTGCGGCGTTGATTGCCCAAGGGGTAGCGTTGGCCGATGCGGCGCGATTTGGGGTCTGGCTGCACGCCACCGCAGCAGATCGTGCCGCGGTAGGTGGAGAGCGGGGCATGCTGGCCAGTGACCTACTGCCACACCTGCGAAAACTGGTGAACCACGTTTGATGATTTCAGGTGAAGGGGAAAGCTGGCATATCTCATCGGCCGAAGCGATGGAGGCACTGGGCGCACGTTTTGCCAATGCTGTGACGGGCGGCGTGGTGATTTTTCTACACGGCTCACTGGGCGCAGGAAAGACCACTTGGGCGCGTGGTTTTTTACGAGCGCGAGGGCACCAAGGTACGGTTAAAAGCCCCACCTATACATTGGTTGAATCCTACCCGCTTTTGAGTGGCGTAGTACACCATTTTGATCTTTATCGCTTGAGTGATCCGGAAGAGCTCGAATATATGGGCATTCGAGACTACTTTGCTGAGGATGCATGCTGCCTAGTGGAGTGGCCAGAACGTGGTGCGGAGATCATCGGAGCGGCCGATATAGCATTAACTTTGGACTATTGTGATAATGGGCGCGAGCTTAGCGCTTGCGCGGCAAGTCAAAAGGGGCGCGAAATCTTATTGCGGTGCCGTCATTATTAGGGGATGGCTGGGTTTT
>JALSHQ010000039.1 GCA_026982145.1 Gammaproteobacteria bacterium
GACCACCTACGGAGTTGAGTGATGATCGCAACAGCTTCTTGTTCAGCACTCTCGGCTTGGTAGCGGTGGATTGATTCGCGACAGGGGCTGGTGGGGTGCTGTTGTGCAAATGCGGCGGCGCGCGCAGCCAATGGCAGTGCCTCTGTTTTTGGTGGGTGCTCGCTGTGTTGATTTGCTAGAGGGGGGTAAACTTGGCCGAGCATCGCGCTGTAGGCAGTGGTAACGGGTGTGATCTGTTTTGCCGCTGGCAGGTCGCTGAGCAGTGAGTGAATGATTGCATCAGGGTGATAGTCATCCTCGCTCACGGCACTGTGATTACCACCTTGCAGTAGCAGCTGAAGCTGGCCACGTTCGATCAGTGCATTGAGCCATTTTTTTTCTGCAGGGGTCAGTTGGTAATAACCGGCAACAAAGAGCCGCAGTTGTTTTGGTATGCGCGGCAGGCTGACGGCAAGGCGTTCAATGTAGTCACTCTGTGGGTCGATCACCATTTCGTCGTGTTGCTGCTGGTGCCAAGCCTGCCACAGGGTATGCACCAGATAAGCCTCACGCGAGAGGGCGCTGGCATCGTCGCTATCGGTGCCATAGGCTTGTTCAAGCTGTGCAATAAAGGTTTCAACATCATCGGGTAGCGTGATGTGATGTGTCGTTAACTCATCAAAAAGTTTGATCAGCGATTCACTTAATGACCACGGGCTGCTACTCCCAAAAAGGTTGGGGAACTGCTCGAGCGCTTCGACCAGCATCAGCTCACACCCCTGCGCATCGAGCCGGTTGCGACTGGCGGGGGTGGTCGCTTCCACCCAGCCGCGCAGGGTGTCGATGGTGGGGCCGAGCAGTGCGGGGATGCCGAGTGCATTGGCCTGTTTTAATAGCTGTTGTCGCAGCGGCGCAATCGCGTTAAGCGTTGGTAGCAGCACAATGCAGTGGCTGAGGTCGCCGCGCTGGTGTGGGTTTATGGCCGCTTCTGTTTCGGCGATGTGCTGTGCTAACAGTTGTGATGCAAGCTTTGCAAACAGATTGTCTGCAAAGGGGAAGATAAGAACAGGCGCATGATGAAAGTCAGCCCCGGAAGGGTTCCGGGGCGGCGGTGTTTCCGTCGGCCTATCGCTCAAGGTACTTGAGCTTGTCTTTAACGCCGTCCCATTCATCGGCATCTTCCGGCGCGTCGATGATCTCGGTGAGCACCGGCCATAACGGGGACAGCTCCGCATTGAGTGCGATGAAGTGGAGCTGATCGTCTGGCAGATCATCCTCAGCAAAAATCGCTTCGGCGGGGCATTCCGGTACGCATAAGGTGCAATCGATGCACTCGTCGGGGTCGATCACCATGAAGTTGGGCCCTACATGGAAACAATCTACTGGGCAAACCTCGACGCAGTCGGTGTATTTGCACTTGATGCAGTTTTCGGTCACAACAAATGTCATGGAATTCTCCGTACCTTAAAATATTATGTCTTTAAAATGTTTCGGTAATCCGAATCAGCTGCGCATTATATAGGATATGCGCCCCTTTTTTCAGCCTTGGTGATCACTTTTTCAATAACGACTTAAGTTGGTAGAGCGCTTCATGCGCTTGGCGAGGTGTCATTTCGTCTGGGTCGAGGGTTTCAACGGCATCGATCAAGGGGTGATCGGCGGGTGGCTGAAACAGTGAAAACTGCTGTGCGGTGGCTGAATTGCCTTTTGCCCCTACTTCAATATTAGGTGGTGACTGCTGTGAGGCTGCGTCGTTTTCGAGCAGGATCAACCGTTCACGCGCCTGCTCGATCACCGAGCGGGGGATGCCGGCAAGCGCGGCCACCTGTAGCCCGTAACTCTGATTCGCCGGCCCTTCTTTCACCGCGTGCAGGAAGACGATGCTGTCGCCATGTTCGACCGCATCAAGGTGGACGTTGGCGATGGTCGAATGGTTTTCCGGCAGTGTGGTCAGCTCAAAATAATGGGTGGCAAAGAGGGTGAAGGCGCGTAGTTTTTGCGCGAGGTAGTCGGCGCAGGCCCACGCCAGCGAGAGGCCATCAAAGGTGCTGGTGCCGCGCCCGATCTCATCCATCAGAATCAGGCTGTTTTCAGTGGCGTTGTGGAGGATGTTGGCGGTCTCGGTCATCTCCACCATAAAGGTGGAGCGGCCACTGGCGAGCTCGTCTGAGGCGCCGATGCGGGTGAAGATGCGATCAATCGGGCCGACCACGGCGCGTTCTGCCGGTACATAACTGCCGATTGAGGCGAGAATTGCGATCAGCGCGGTCTGGCGCATGTAAGTCGATTTACCGCCCATGTTGGGGCCGGTGATGATCAACATCCGGCGCGCATCACTAAAGGTGACATCGTTGGGCACGAAGGGAGTTTCGAGCACCTGCTCCACTACTAAATGGCGCCCCCCTTCGATGATCAAGCCGGGGTTGTCAGTCAGTTCGGGCGCGGCTAAGTTGAGCGCCACGGCACGCTCGGCGAGATTGCTGAGCACATCCAGCTTTGCTACGGCTTCAGCGGTGGCCTGCAACGCGGTTAGGTGTGGTAGCAGCGCTTCGAGCAGCGCTTCGTAGAGCATTTTTTCACGCGCAAGTGAGCGCTCTTTGGCACTCAGTGCCTTCTCTTCAAACGCTTTCAGTTCCGGGGTGATAAAGCGCTCGGCGGTTTTTAGTGTCTGGCGGCGGATGTAATCTTCCGGCACGTTGTCGGAGTAGATACGCGAGATCTCGATGTAATAACCATGTACGCGGTTGTAGTTCACTTTGAGGCCATTGATGCCGCTGCGCTGGCGTTCGCGCTGTTCTAAATCGAGCAGGTATTGGCCGGCGTTTTCACTCAGCTCACGCAGCTCGTCGAGTTCGCGGTCATACCCTTTGGCGATCACGCCACCGTCGCGGATCAGTACCGGCGGGTTCTCCAGAATCGCGCGCTGTAGCAGTGTCAGCAGTTCTGGGTGCCGGCCAAGACGTTCGCGCAACAGCGGGATTAGCGGGGTGTCGAGTGGGGTGAGGGTCTGATGCAGCATTGGCAGGGTGGCAAGCGCATCGCGAATCAATGCCAGGTCACGCGGGCGGGCGGACTTGAGAGCGATGCGGGCGAGGCAGCGCTCGATGTCGCCGATGCTCTGTAGCAGTTCATGTAGAGCGCCCTCTGTCTGTGTCGCGATCAGCTCGCCGATGCAGTGGTGGCGCTGACGCAGGGTGGTGTGATCCCGCAGCGGGCGGTTGATCCAGCGTTTAAACAGGCGGCTGCCCATCGCGGTGGCGGTGCGATCCATCACCCAACTGAGGGTGTGCTCACCTCCGCCTGAAAGATTCGTATCAAGTTCGAGATTGCGACGGCTGGTGGCGTCGAGAATCACCGCCTCATCACGCTGTTCTACTTTAATGGTTTGCAGATGGGGCAGCGCGGTGCGCTGGGTCTCGCGTGCATATTGCAGCAGGCAACCGGCCGCCGCAACGGCAACCGGTACCGCATCGCCGCCAAAGCCGTTGAGGTCTTTAGTGCCCATCTGCTGAGTCAGGGCGCGGGTGGCGCTGTCGAGTTCAAAGTGCCACGGCGGCATTGCACGCAGGCCACCACGTTCACCGAGGGCTGTTTTGTGGCCGCTCTCTTCGTTGATCAGCAGCTCGCTCGGTTTGAGCCGCTCCAGTTCATCCAGCAACGCCTGCCAGTCGTGAACCTCGGTGATAACCAGCCGCCCACTGCTGAGATCCACGCTGGCAATGCCGAAGGTCTGGTCGACCTGATGGATTGCACACAATAGATTATCGTGGCGTTCACTCAGCAGCGCTTCATCGGTGACGGTGCCGGGGGTGACAATGCGCACCACCTTGCGTTCCACTGGCCCTTTGCTGGTGGCGGGGTCGCCAATCTGCTCGGCAATCGCCACCGACTCGCCATGCGCCACAATTTTCGCCAAATAGTTATCTGCCGCATGGTACGGAATGCCCGCCATCGGGATCGGCTCGCCGCCAGACTTACCACGGCTGGTGAGGGTGATGTCGAGAATGCGGGACGCCTTGCGTGCGTCATCAAAAAAGAGTTCGTAAAAATCCCCCATGCGATAGAAGAGCAGCATGTCGGGGTGCTCGGCCTTGATGCGCAGAAATTGCTGCATCATGGGTGTATGCGCGGTGGCGGCCTCAATGGTTTTGGTGGCAGTGTTGATAACGGGGCTCGTTTTCTGTGGTAACAAACTGGGACGTTTTAAAGCACACGCCGCCAGATCAATTAATCTGGCGGCGGTGAAAATTCTACGATTTAGGGACGGGTTTGTCTATTCGACCGGGGTGTCGGGGTCGTTGCCCCAATCTGACCACGAGCCGGGGTACCCCTTGAGGTTTTTGTAACCCAGTGATTTTAGCGCGATGTAGCTGTGCGCCGAGCGGTGGTGGCTGTGGCAGTAGACGATCACCTCTTTGTCGGGCATCACATCAAGCGGGATGTAGAGCAGTTGCAGCTCATTGGATTCTTTGAGGCGCAGGTTGAACTGCTGGTCGATGGCATGAATCCACTCCAGATTGACCGCGCCGGGGATATGGCCACTTCTGGCGGCACGTTTGTCAGTGCCTGCATATTCACCCGGTGAGCGCACGTCGAGGAGTGCGACATTGGGGTCGCCCAGTTTGGTAAGAATTTCTGCTTTGGTGATGATGCCGTTGTCGCAGTAGGTGACGTTGTACTCTGTCGGGATGGCGGTTTCAACACCTTCACTAATGCTGTGGTCTTCATTGACCCAAGCCTGTAGCCCACCATTAAGTAGCGAGAAATTTTTGTGCCCGGCCACATCGAGCGTCCAGAGCAGGCGACACGCTTTGGCGCCACCTTCGTCATCGTAGGCGACGACGTGGCTCTCTGGCGAGATGCCTGCGGTCGAGAGCACTTTGCTGAAATCTTCGGCCGAGGGCAGTAACCCCACCACCGGAGGTTTACTACTGACGATCTGCGAGTATTCAATATGAATGGCATCAGGAATGTGGTTGCGTGCATAAATGGGCGCACGCGAGAGATCGATGATCACGAGGTTTTCTTCGTCGATCTTGCGTTCAAGTTCATCGGCTTCCGTGATCAGAGGTAATAGCGGTTCAGTCATTGTTTGCCCTTGTTTCTGTATCAGTGTTTTAGGCTATTTTTGCGTTATTGTGAAGCTGTTGTCTAGTGTCGTGTTGCTAAATTTATTAATTTAGCCGCTAGCCGAAGTGGTGAGTGCGGATGCAGCGACTCAATGCTTAGTTGTGGATATGGCTATAGGGAAACGGAATCACTTTTGCGTCGTAACAGTAGATGTGGCTGGCCGGCGATGAAGTGACGCGGCGTGGTGTTTTTTCTGGTTGGGTGTTGTGATGATGAGACATCAGCACAACGAGGGATTCCATTGCGCTGCAGATATCCCGCATGATGATCGCTTCTTTTTTATGATTGAGCTTTTTAACAGCGATGAGGTGTGTTTTATAGCGGGTCATAAACGCTCCTTCAGTTGATCAATGTGTCGGTTGTGACACAAAGAACTGAAGAAGAAGCGTGTGAGAATCCTATTATTTTTTTAGCTCATCGGTCAGGTGCGGTTGAATGCCCTGAAGGATTGCTTTGAATATCTTAGAGTTACCTACCACAATGTTTCCAGTTTCAAGGTAACTGTGGCCACCAGCAAAATCGCCCACTAACCCGCCGGACTCTTGTACTAGCAGTACCCCTGCCGCCATGTCCCAAGGTTTTAGTGCCATCTCCCAAAAACCATCGAGCCGACCGCTGGCAACATGAGCGAGGTCGAGCGCAGCAGAACCAGCGCGGCGGATGCCTGCTGTTTGCAAATGCATGGTCTTAAAGGTGGCCAGGTAGGCGTCGAGGTATTGAGGGTGGCGAAATGGAAAGCCAGTGCCGAGCAGAGAACCTTCAAGCACTTTGGCTTTGCTGACGCGGATCCGCTTGTCGTTAA
>JALSHQ010000040.1 GCA_026982145.1 Gammaproteobacteria bacterium
CGGACAGAGCAAAGTATAATCACTTCCCATACCTAGATGTTACCGCTAATCTTGACCAGATATTGGCAGCCGTGAATTCAGGCTCACCAGAAATTACCGGCACCATTAGGGAGCCTTTTTACACTAAAGACAACAGCACATTTGGAGTGCTGAAACATATCGATTATGCGGATGGTCTATTCAAGGATGCTAAGCGTGGCATTGATGATTTAAGAGAAGAGCTCAACCCCAGTAATGAGGATTATCTGCTTGGCAAAGCAAAGGTTTATATTGAAGGGCTTTACAGTGCAGAGGGTGCGGATCATGTTGAACTAGAGCGATTCTTTTCTAGCTTCTACCAGGACGGTCGTTTTGTGCGCGCTGCACTCACAGAGGTTGTTACCCCAGGTGATACCGTTTCTGGCATGAATGTGCTTGATGACGATGGAAATACCATTCCACTGAAAGAAAACAGTTATACAGCGCTATTTTCTACCGGCAAGGTCATACGCAATGATATCCGCCTGACTCAGTCGCTGCGCATGGCCATCTCACGCTATCGCAAATACCAACAAAAAAAGCTGAAACGGCTTCAAGCACAATGGGGCAAAGTGAGTGCGAGGATTCCCGCCGAGCATAAAACGCTATCGATGATGAATCGCAACCGGGTCGAGACGCTGGGTGACTATCAGGTCGTGCGGCAACTGGTGGCTGAAGATTGGGCTAAAGTGGCAGCGGAGTATGATACGCGAGCGGAGATCCTCAATAATCATCAGGGGATCTATTATGTACGGGTAAGGGAGACACCCGTCAGTCTCGCCCCGGCAGCACCGCTACCCCTGCGCTTTTCAAGCCCTGATGATCTCGTGCCGGGTTGCCCGATGGTTGATAACGACCTGCCGGATGAGCTTGCACCGTTTATGGAGTCGGTACTCGACATCGCCATGTCAGACTGGGCAGCGCTGCAACCGCACTATCGTCTATTACCAGTCCGGCGTAGGATTCGACGCTGGTTGACGCATCGGCAGTTGCGACTCTCATCCAGAATGTCGGATGGTTATAGTGGCAACAGCACCATTGCCGCACTGCGGCTGGAGCGGCTGTTTGTCCAAAATAGAGCAGTCGTGCGTGATTTCTCACGACGGCCGTTAGTAGAGAGTCGCTCATTAATCGGTTACCAGCAGGCGGCCTCTCGTCTAATCTCGCTAGAGGATCTACTCAATGGTTCGCCTCACCGCTTACGTGGTCGTGCCGAGCAGTTGCGAAATAAACTGGATCAGGCAAGCCACTGTCTAATGACTGAACTGCGCAAGGTTGCCCCCTCTATTCGCCTCGACTGGTCAACCGCCGCGGAGGAAGACTCGCTTAATGTTGCCAGCCCAACCAATTGGCCGGGGCTTGAGAAGGCAGAAGAGCAGGATTTCAATGGTGTCCGTACCATGATTGAATTGGTGCAGTGGTGGTTTAGGCAGTTATCACCTGAAGCGGCAAGCGCAAGTCACTCGGCGGTACGTAACCTGATTCGCGCGGCACTCATGTTGGCGGCGGCAGATGACCCACAAGAGATCCTGCAAGGCACCTTGCAGACAGTACCCGCAAGATTCAAAAAGGGCGATGCATTGCGTGTATCACTTAATCGTGAAGCACTGCCGGGTACCGTATTACAACTGGTCGATAACAGTAATCGCTTTATTGCCACGCTGCGGGTCGATGATTTTGATGATACGGGTGCCGTCACTACCATTACCCAGCTACAAGCGGTCGATATAACGCCTTCGACCAGTTTCACGGTTACCGGGTTTGCACTCCCCGGCAGTCGCCGTAAGGGGTGATGTAGTGAGGGCAGGTGTCACCATCGATCGCTTCTATCTTCAGGGGGATACTACGCATCGCCAACAGTTGTTAGAGAGCCTTGAAAATCAAGCATGGCCTGCGCAGGACGATGTGCGCTGCTTTATTATCCGCAAAATTGAGGTAAGTGGTCACTGGTGGTCATTGGCAGAAAAAAGCGTGCAGCTTGCGCATGAAGCGCAACTCACCGCAGTGTGCGGTTGGCAGGCGGCTGCCGCACGGGCTGATGTAATCCGCTTTGATTCCACGGCCGCCATGGTGGCTTGTCTGTTACACGATATTAATTCAGGAAAGCATTACTGGTATTGGCAGAGTCGCCCTGAAACTGGGCTGCCACAAGCGGATGCCATGAGTCGCGTGCTAAGTGAATATGTCACGCTTTTGCCAGAGATTATGGCGCAGTTGGAGGCGCGACAGATTCCGCCTCTATTTTTAATGCATCTTGATGAGTCACGCTTGGATAGATTGATGGCGGCTATCACTGTCACGACCGGCTGGAATTTAACCGTTGAACCAGCAGAGAAGAGTCAACCAGCTCGATTCGTTCAACCCAGTGAAACCGTTGAGATTGAGCAGTCGAAAATACTGTTCAGTTTGGCGCAGTGGCAACCGCTGTTGGAAAAAACCCACGAGCGACAAAAACAGCCACTTGAACGCCTCGCGGCAGTCATCACGGCATGGCGGTTTTTGCCACAGGCGCTGGCTGATCAGCCGCGCAGAGTCGAGTGGTATCGTAAGGTTCAAGCGGTGTTGAATCAAAGCAATAAGGGCATCAACCGAAAGCGTGAAATGCTTATCATGGCTAATGATGAAATTGAAAATCATCCTGCCAATCACAACACTGATGCGTTAACTCAGCCGCCATCGCCTGTTAGTGCGCTGTCACCAGAAAAGGCTCAGATAGCGCCGGAAGAGTATCCATACATACCCGCCCAAAGCGGCTCTGATAGCTTTGAGCAGATATCATCACCGCCAGAGGTGGCATACGATAATGACAAGCGTGCGCCACAAGTGGCCATCCACTACTCAGAGTTTATGACTCACTCGGGTGGTCTTTTTTATCTACTGAATCTACTAAAGGTTTCAACCGTTGTGACTTGGATTGAATCAAGCGAGCACTCGCCGTGGTTCTGGCTCTACCGCTTGAGTCTGCTGGCAGGCCACCGTCCCGATGATGCGCTGGCGAACTTTATCGCTGAACAGCTCTTGCTTGATGGCCGTGCTGAGCTTGCAGCATTAAGCCCGATACCACAGGAGGTTGCACTGTATGAACTGCTGTGTCGACGCCTCGAAAAAGAGCCGTTTTGGCCCGCTGGAATGTTTGGCTTTCCGGCACTCGTTAGGTTGGATAGCGCGCTGCTCGATATTTATTTCCATACAGCATCAATCAATATTGACCTGCGCATGGTGGGGCTAGATCTCAACCCCGGTTGGCTTCCTTGGGTGGGGCGCGTTGTCACATTCCATTACGGCGAGGATGAACGCTTACTACTCGCGAATGAAGCGGGATGTGATACAGCATGAGCCAGTCAGTCATCAACCTCTCGGCTGACCTCCAGCGGGTGGTCACTGCCAGCGAACGCCCGGCTGGGTTTGTTGATGAGATGTTAAGTGGCTTTGTGCAGAGTGGGCTTGGCCACTTTGGCCTGAACCACCTTGAAGACCATGATGGTCTTTTTACTGAGCTTAAATCCAACAACATTCTGTCAAGCGTTATGGCAGAGTCGGAGGTTGAGTGGTTCGATATGACATCACAGCTAACCATGGCGCAATTGGAAATGACCGCACCTCTGCGCAAGCTAGCCGCCGATCTTGAACTCGATCTGGCCGGGCTTTTTATGTTGGCACTGTGTGGCGAAATAGAGAGCAGTTACCCCGTTAACATGGCAATGGCGCAACTGCAGGCTCCGGATAACACCCCGCGCCCCATGCTTCACTGCTTGTGCGGGGTCATCAATTACCTTTTCAACAAACACCTCACGCCGGCGAGTATCGCCGCTCATCCACTCATCACCACAGCAACGCTACAGCTTCATGGCAATGATCCGCTACCGCTACGCACGCTCTCTATTTCATCGCGCTTTTGGCAACTGTTAAACGGGCGTGATGAGCAGTGGTCTGAAGTTCGCGTGTTAGGTGGTAGTGCTGCTCAGGTTGATGATGAAGTGTTAATCCCACACTCACTCAAGCAGCAACTGCCTGAACTGCATGGCCTGTTACAGATGCAAGCGGTGCAAGGGGTGGTGATACGTGGTTCGCAACGCCTTGGTGAGATTCTGGCACAGGCGCTTTCCAAGGGGTTAGGTAGAAAGGCCGTCTCTATTTCAGCAGAGCACTGGCGAACGATGCCGCTACTCCACCTCGCTGCACGCTATGCAGGGTGGCTGCCCGTGATTAACCTTAAACTTGGCCCGGCCGAGCGCTACACCGTGACCTTGAATGCAACAGTGCCGATGGTTTTCACCAGCGGGCGCGATGGCGCTGTCGAGGTTGATAACCTATTGGAAATCGAAACCCCGGCACCCCTACTGGCACAGCGGCAATTGATGTGGCAACGATTTTCGGGGGGTATTTTAGCCAGTGCAGAGCTTGCAAAAAGCGCTTTGATCGATGGTGTTGCCATTCGTAATCTGGTTAAGTCGGCGGAGCTGGATGCACGCCGTCAGGGAGTGCCGCTCAACAAAGCGCATATCATCAGCGCGCGTCATCGTCATGTTGGAAAGCAGCTGCGCCTGCTGGCACAACCGGTGGTGAGGCAGGTCGAGCGAGACGAATTGATTTTACCCACAGCAGCACAGCAGCAATTCGACCATCTGGTACAGCGCTGTCTACAGCGAGAGAGTGTGTGGAGTGGTTTGGGAGCGACGGCGCGGGTATCAAGTAACCACGGTGTGCGTGTCCTGTTCAGTGGTGAAAGTGGCACCGGCAAAACCCTCGCCGCAAGCCATCTCGCCACGCGGCTGAGTGCGCCGCTGTTCAGGCTTGATATCGCTTCTGTGGTGAATAAATATATTGGGGAGACAGAAAAAAACCTCGGGCTACTGCTGGATGAAGCCGCGGCCAGCGACACGATACTACTGCTGGATGAGGCTGATGCGCTGTTTGGTAAGCGCACGGAAGGCGAAGGGGCGGGTGATCGTTTCGCCAACATGCTCACCAATTTTCTTTTAACGCGCATTGAAAACCATAGCGGGATTGTAATTTTAACCAGTAATAATCGCGCCTTGATCGATGCTGCATTTACCCGCCGGCTGGATGCGATCATTGAGTTTCAGTTGCCAAGCGTTGCAGAGCGCATGTTGATTTGGCAGAGCCATTTTGGCAAGCGTAGCCCCGGTGATGATTTTTGTCACCAGCTCTCAAGCTTTTGTGAACTGCCCGGTGGGTTTATCCGTAACGCCGTGTTGAGTGCTGCGGTGATGAGCCCCGGCGGTGCTGATGAGCTCATCAGTCAGGAGACATTGCTCAATGCATTGAGTGATGAATATCGCAAGCTAGGGCGTGCCTTACCCCCTGTATTGGCACAGATGAGGTCTCAGCATGAGTGAGACGCTGCAACAAGCCAAAACGAAACCGAACGCCAAACGCTCACTGCAAAGAAAGCGGGCACAGCGTAAAGAGGACGAGATAAAACCGAAGCGTAAGGCGCTACGCTCAGCTTATCTGCAGAAAAAAATGGATGTCAGCACCCCGGGTGACCCACAGGAACAAGAGGCAGATCGGGTCGCCGATGAGGTGAGCCGCATGCCGCGTAGTGCTGCCCGCAAGCAACAAGCACAGCGCACTTCACTGGCACCCGAAGATAATGCCGAACAACCGCAGTCGTTACAGACCAAAATTCAGCGCCAGCAAGATGAAACAGTGCAGCCAAAAATTCAGCGCAAGACAGATGAAGAATCGTTGCAAGCAAAGGGAGCGCCTGAGCTGAATGATGAGGCAGAGCGAAAGATAGAAGCGCTACGCGGGCAAGGTATGTCACTGCCTGAAGAGGTTCGACAGGAGATGGAAGAGAAGATGAGTGTTGATTTTTCATC
>JALSHQ010000041.1 GCA_026982145.1 Gammaproteobacteria bacterium
TTTTTGGCTCGATGCGGCACTTGCGGTGTGGATGGTTTGTACATCTATTTTTATTTGGTTGTCTAATAAACGCAAAGCCAACCAAGATGAGATCGATCAATTAAACATTCGCGCGCGAGAAGCCGAAGATCGAATATTGAAATTAGAAGCCATCAAAGATTATTTACCCAGCAATAAAGAAATTGGCGAAATACATAACCGGGTCGATCAAGTCGGGCAGGAGTTAATGGGGCTTAAAGGGCAAATGAAACAGATTAACAATACAGTCAATAATATCAACCAACATCTTTTGGCGGAGAAAAACAGATGAGCTTTGCTAAATTGATTGCTGAGGACCAGCGTTTTATTATTTTACGCGTACTTAGCGAAGACGCCGGTTATAGCCACAACGAATATGTGATTCAAGCGGCGCTAGAACAGCTCGGCCACCACATTAGTGCCGATGCCGTGCGCACGCAAGCAGCGTGGCTTGCTGAGCAGGGGTTAGTGACCGTCAAAGAAAGCGGCGTGTTAATCGCCACCCTCACCCAGCGCGGTGATGATGTTGCGCAAGGGCGAGTGACAGTGCCGGGGGTTAAACGCCCCCGCCCGGGTTTGTAATATGGCGCGCCAGTCCACCATCGCCAAACTCGCGCCCGATGTGCTGGCTAAACTTCAGGCGTTGTTAAGAGATCCACGGATTTCGCAACTGGAAGTTACCGCGCAAGTAAATGATTTGCTGCTCTCTTTGGGTGAGCGCCCCATTAGCAAATCGGCTGTTAATCGCTACTCGATTAAAATGGAAAAAGTGGGCGAAAAACTCCGACAGTCGCGTGAGATATCACAGATGTGGATTGGCAAACTTGGTGCGGCACCACAAGGCAACGTTGGGAATCTTGTCAATGAAATCCTGCGCACTGTCGCTTTTGATCTCTCTATTAAGTTGCAAGAGATCGATGACCCCGACGCCATGCCCGGCGTAATCAAGATGCTTAAAGAGTTATCGCTCTCGGTGATGCGATTAGAGGTGGCGTCCAGTGAAAATGTAAAACGTGAAAAAGAGATTAGAAATCAGGAGCGCGAAAGCGCAGCCGAAACAGCGGCATCAATTGCACGTAAAGGCGGCGCAACCAAAGAGACCATCGAAAACATCAAGGCCGGTATTCTTGGGGTGAGCCGTGACAACTAGCCTGGCAATACCCAACACGGCAGACCAACCCATCGATGGTGACCTGCCCACGGTATTGCTGCCGTATCAGCAAGCATGGATCGCGGATGACTCGCAACTCAAGATCGGCGAAAAGTCACGCCGTATCGGCCTCACCTGGGCTGAGGCTGCCGATAATGTTTTGATCGCCATGGCGGACAAATCCGCCGGTGGGCAGAATGTTTATTACATCGGTTACAACCAGGACATGGGGCTTGAATACATCGAGGCCTGCGCCATGTGGGCAAAAGCATTCAATTATGCAGCCAGCGAAATAGAAGAAGGCATCTGGGCGGAAGACCAGGAAGATAAGCACATCAAGACCTTCACCATTAAGTTCCCAAAGTCTGGCCATCGCATTGTTGCGCTCTCATCCCGCCCCGCTAATCTGCGTGGCAAGCAAGGCGTCATCGTGATCGACGAAGCAGCCTTTCATGACAAGCTCGGTGAGCTATTAAAGGCGGCGCTGGCACTGTTGATCTGGGGCGGCAAGGTGCGCGTCATCTCCACCCACGACGGCGAAGAGAATCCGTTTTGCCAGCTGGTGAATGAGATTAAGACCGGCTCACGTAAAGGCAGCGTCCACCGCACCACTTTTAAAGAGGCGGTTAAGCAAGGGTTGTATGAACGTGTCTGCCTGCGGCTCAACAGACTTTACAATAAAGCAGGCGAAGAGAAATGGATACGCGAGGTTTATGACTTTTACGGCGATGATGCTATTGAAGAGCTGGACGTCACACCCAAAGCCGGCAGCGGTAGTTATATCCCATCCATCCTGATCGAACAGTCAATGTACGATGCGCCGATTTTGCGGTTGGAATATGATGATGCCTTTGCCGCGATGAGCGGCCACCTGCGGCGAATAGATACCGATGAGTGGATAAAACAAAACCTCGACCCACTGCTTGATGGCCTCAACGGTAAAAAGATGCACGCCTACGGGCAAGATTTCGCGCGCAAAGGCCATCTCTCAGTGATATCACCCATGATGATTGCCGATAACCTGGTGCGTTGGGTGCCGTTTATTATCGAGATGCGCAATGTGCCTACGCGCCAGCAAGAACAAATCCTCTGGCACATCATCGAGCGACTGCCGCGCTTTCAGTCCGGCGCGATGGACGCTACCGGCAACGGTGAAACACTCGCCGAATATACGATGGACAAATTCGGCGCACGCATCGGCTGTATCAAGCTAAACGATGCATTCTATAGCGCCAACATGACCGCGTTTAAAGCTGCCTTTGAAGATGGTTTAATAAAGATCCCCCGGCATGCAGACGTGCGCCGCGATCTCCGCTCGATCTCATTGCAACGCGGTGTACCCAAGATTGATAAGGATGGCGAGTACGACGGCAGCGATGGCAGGAAGCGCCATGCCGATAGCGCGGTCGCACTGTTTCTGGCTTACTTCGCCACGCTAATGGATGTTGAGGTATTCGCTTATCACCGCGTAGAAAAAACGCACAAACCAGACAAAGACCACGACCGCTATGCCGTGCGCACCACCGCAGGCTTTAAACGAGGCATGTTGTAATGGAAAGAACCTCCGCCATCCTTGATCACACCGGCAAACCGATAAAGGTCTCAGACCTCTCCCGCCCGGTCGTAGCCAGCGTCACCGGCTTAAGCAAACGCTGGGATGAAGAGTCGGTCGCCGCTGGCCTCACGCCCTATCGCCTCGCTACTATCCTACGTGACGCCGCTAGTGGTGATGCATCGGCATACCTCACCCTCGCAGAAGAGATGGAAGAGCGCGATCCGCACTACGCCTCGGTACTCGGTACACGCAAGCGTGCCATCTCGGGTGTGTCGCGCACCGTTGAATCTGCCAGTGATGATGCGCACGATGTGAAACTTGCCGATGAAGTACGCGGGCTGCTACGTGACCCTGAGTTTGGCTTTGCCGTGGATGATCTACTAGACGGCCTTGGCAAGGGCTATAGCTCTATTGAGATGAACTGGGATACCAGCAAAACGCCGTGGGTGCCGCGCACCCGTACCGAAAAGATTGACGGCCATTGGCAAGAGGTCGAGGGTTATGCCTGGCGTGACCCCCGTTTTTTTGAATTCAACAGAAACAATACGCGCAAGCTCTGCCTGAAAAACGACGACGGCACCACTTCGCCGCTGCCGCCTTACCGCTTTATCACACACGCGCCCCGGCTTAAATCTGGTGCGCCGATTCGCGGCGGATTGGCGCGATTGGTAGCAGTGGCCTACATGTGCAAGAGCTACGCGCTCACCGACTGGCTCGCCTTTGCTGAAGTGTTCGGCATGCCGCTACGCCTTGGCCGTTACGGCAGCACCGCAAAAGAAGAGGATATTCGCAAATTAATTAATGCCGTGGCTAACATCGGCACTGATGCCGCAGCGGTGATCCCCGACTCGATGCGCATCGACTTTGAAAAGTCTGGCACCCAGAGCGGTGGGGATAAAATTTTTCAGGGGCTGGCGGAATACCTGGACAAACTCATTTCTAAAGCGGTGCTCGGCCAGGTGGCCAGCACCGAAGGGACACCGGGGCAACTCGGTGGCAACGAAGCGCAGGACGACGTGCGGCAGGATATATTGAAAGCGGATGTTAAGCAGCTTGAGTACACGCTTAATCGTGACCTAGTAAAGCCGTACATCGATTTTAATCACGGCGTGCAGGAGCGTTACCCCGCTATTCAGATTCAGGTTTTGGAACCGGAAGATATGGCCGCGCTGGTCAACGCACTCGAAAAGCTGGTGCCGCTTGGGTTACGCGTTGAAAAATCGGTGATCAGTGACAAGCTCGGCCTACCCGATGCGGCAGATGATGCCGAGGTGTTGCAGGCCGCTTCATCACCTGCCCTGCCATCTGGCACTGATGCCAATCGTGCGTGCCCTGGTTGTGGCCAACACCACGGCACCGCGCTTAATCGGGCAGATCATCAAGATGAAATTGACCGCTTTGCCGATGCCGCCAGTGATGGCTGGGAAGAGCAGCTCGCGCCGATTATCGATCCGATCCAGCGGTTAGCGGATGAGTCGGAAAGTTATGAAGCGTTTGAGGCGGGTTTGCCTGGGTTGTTGGAAGAGATGGACAGTGGCGAACTAGTTAGGCAGTTAGCACTAGAGACATTCAAAGCGCGCGGCCTGGGTGATGCGACGGATAGGAGCTAAGTGATGAGTACAATTTATGCAGTGGGAGTGGCATTACAAAAGGACGGGCAGAACAGGCAGTGCCGGATTAGCGCCTATACCGCAGCCAACAAATTCTGGTTTTTGTGGTAGAGATTAACTACAGATATACCCCAAACTGTCGTATAACACTCATTAATAAATAAAAATGATCCGTTTTAATTTCCCTGCTACCCCATCAAAAGAGGCCCTTACCTATTTTCGCGGCAAAGGGCTGCGAGTGGGTTTTGACTACCGCGATGTTTGGGGGCAAGAGCACGCGCACGCATTTACTGTGGCCAAGGTGGCCGAGCTTGATATTCTCGACGACATCAAAACGCAGCTTGATGCCGCGCTGGCCAACGGGGTGACCTACCGCGAATTTGCTAAAAACCTAAAGCCCACGCTGGCTAAAAAAGGGTGGTGGGGCGTGAGCGAAATGGTTGACCCGCTTACCGGTATACGCCGCGAAGTGCAGCTCGGCAGCGCGCGCCGCCTGAAAACCATTTATAACGCCAACATGCGCAGCGCGCGTGCCGCAGGCCAATGGGCGCGCGTTCAGCGCACTAAAAAAACACACCCTTATTTAGTTTATGAATTGGGGCCAAGCGAGGTGCGCCGACCAGAACATGTTGCGTGGGCGGGGTTGATATTACCCATTGATCATCCGTTCTGGCAGAGCCACTACCCGCCCAACGGCTGGGGGTGTAAATGCCGGGTAAGGCAGGTTTCAAAGCGCGAATATGCACGTTTAAACGCTACTGAAAACTATCGTACTACTGCGCCAGAGATTAAAACAAGACGTTGGACAAACAAGCGCAGCGGCGAATCGATTAATGTGCCCGTGGGGTTAGATCCCGCGTGGATGCGCAATTCGGGACAGGACCGCGTAAGGGTGGTGCGTGAGCGGCTCACGCAAAAGGTTGCCAGTGCAGATCAGCAGTTTGCACAAGCAGCGGTAAGCAGCATTATAAGGAGTCCGGTGCTTGATGCGTGGGTTGCTGCCCCTGAAGGCGAGCTGCCCGTTGGCGTATTAAACCGCGATATCCAGCAGGCGTTTGGGGCTAAATCTCAATTGGTGCGTCTCTCCGAGCAGACGTTAGATAAGCAGTCCCGCCGCCATAGCGAGTTGAATATCGATCACTACCGGCTGTTGCCAGGCATCATCCAGAGCGGCGTGGTGATTCGCCAGGGAAAAAACAAACTGGCGCTGTTTAAGCGTGAAGCGGGCAAGTGGCAAAAAGCAGTGGTAAAGCTCACCGCGAATGGCGAAAAGATTTACCTGGTGAGTTACCATCAAACCACGGCAAAAGAGGTACGGCGGGAAATGAAACGTGGGAAGGTGTTGCGGAGTGTCGAGCTGAATCAGTAGATCGCACGGTGGGGCCTGCCATCCAGACCGAAGCCCGGCAACCCCACATGATGCTCCAATTCTCGGTTCGAGAAC
>JALSHQ010000042.1 GCA_026982145.1 Gammaproteobacteria bacterium
GTCTCTGTCGTGGTCATCTTTCTGTTGTGGCTCGATGGCAGTGTGCGCCGCGCCATGTGGCGCGGGCTGCTGTTTGGCACCGGCATGTTTGGGGTTGGTGTCTGGTGGGTCTTCATCAGTATGTATCAATACGGCAATGTGGGTTTTGCGCTCTCCCTGTTGATCACGGTGCTGTTTGTGCTGGTGTTTGCAAGCTTTATCGCGCTGACGGGCGGTGTTGCCGTCAAGTTTCGGCAGCGGTTTAAGTTGTCATCAACGATGGCACTCTTGTGGTGTTTTCCCGCAGTATGGGTGCTGTTTGAATGGGTTCGTGGCTGGATGTTTACCGGCTTGCCGTGGCTTAATTTAGGCTACAGTCAAATCGAAACCCCACTTGCAGGCTATGCTTCGCTGGTGGGAGTCTATGGTGTTTCACTGGTGGTGGCTTTGAGTGCCGCTTGCATTGCTGTTGTTATTATTAATATTTATTTTGGGAAAAAATCTTATCACATTGTCGGGTTGGCGCTGTTGTGGGTAAGTGGTTTGCTGTTGGATCAGATCCGCTGGGTATCATCGGCGGGTGAGCCGCTCAAGGTAACGCTGGTGCAAGGCAATATCCCGCAAGAGTTGAAGTGGCTGCCCTCAATGCGGGAGCCGACGATGGCGCTTTACGCTCAACATACACGTGAAAATTGGGCGAGTGATCTGATCATCTGGCCAGAAACCGCGCTGCCTGCATTCTTTCATGAGTCGACTTCTTTTCTCGCAAGCCTAGCGGAAGAGGCGCGAGCCAACAATACCGACATTTTACTCGGGCTAGTCTATCTCGATAGTGAACAGCGCCAGTACTACAACACGATGATGAGTCTTGGCAGCGCAACAGGCTTTTATCACAAGCGTCATCTGGTGCCATTTACAGAATATCTGCCGCTGAAAGAGTGGCTCGGTGTATTAATCGACATTATTCAGGTGCCGATGTCGGATTTCAGTGCCGGCTCCGATGAGCAGCCCCCCCTGCCGGTCGCGGGGCAAAAAGTGGCGATTTCGATCTGCTTTGAAGATGCCTTTGGTGAAGAGGTGATCATGCAGTTGCCAGAGGCCACACTGCTCGTTAATGTGAGTAATGATGCTTGGTTTTCAGATTCGAGCGCACCGCACCAACATCTGCAAATTGCACGAATGCGCGCTAAAGAGAGTGGCCGTCCAATGCTGCGCGCCACCAACACGGGCGTTTCGGCAATCATCGATCATGAAGGCCGTTTTCAGTCGATCGCACCACAGTTTAAAGAGGCCACACTCACTGATGAGGTGGTGCCGATGCGAGGGGTCACGCCCTATGTGTTGTTGGGAAACTCTGCTATTTTAGCTTTAATATTGATGTTACTGGCGGTGCCGCTAATTAGGCGGCAAAAGTAAGTACATGTTGGGTAGCGACGGGCAGGAGTTGCGCGAGATATGAACCGAACCATGAGGCAAACCGTGGAGGTCATCGCATTAGCGCTGCTCACTTCATGGGTGAGTGCGGCAGAAACAGAAGTGCTGAGTGGCAAAGAGATTGTGCAGCGCTGCCACTATAAATATGCTGGCGATGACCAGCGCTCACACCTGCTGGTGACCAGCGAGCTCACCAATGGTAAGAAGATTAGCAATGAATATATTCGCTTATGGAAAAATTATGGCGGAAAAGATGGCGTTGTTGACAAGGTGATTCTCTATACCACTTCAGCTCACAATCAGGGGCTCGCTTTTATGCGCTGGGGGTATGTGAAGGGGAGCAAGCGCCTTGCCGATCAGTGGGTCTACCTGCCTGAAACACGTGTCGTGAAACGCATTTCCAAGCGCTCGCCGGACGAAATGGATTGGGGCTTTAGTGATGATGATTTGCATGTGCGCGATATCGATGAAGATGATCACCGTTTTATTGAAGTCAGAACGGTTGGTGAAAAATCATTTTATGTGGTTGAAAGTCGGCCGAAGCACGACCATGTGTATGGTAAACGCATCGTTTGGTTTAGCAAAGAGGATGACTGGAAGCGCTGTGTAGAATCGCGCATTGATTACTTTGATAAAGAGATGAAAATGGTGAAGACGCAGCGCTTTACATGGCAAAACATTGAAGGCGTGTGGGTCTGGAAAACAGCTGTCATTAAAAACTTTCGGGCTGACTCAACCACCGTTTATGAAGTCACAAACATTGAAGTGAATGTGGGGTTAAAGGATCGGGAGTTCACAGCGCGTGCCTTAGCACGTGGGTATCAACATTGATGATCATGTTTTGTGATGACGCATAAAATAGGAACGCAAAGATGAAATGGGTCATTGCCATTGCTCTGCTATTGTCTCTGTTTCTACTTTTCCCTAAAAAGATGCTGGGTGGTTTAGGGGTTTTAGTGTTGATGGGTAGCGCCATCGGTGGGTTTTTTTATTATCAGGATTGGTCAAACAAAAAAATAAATGAGGCCGTTTCTGTGACAGTGAGCTACTCGCTTGCAGATTGTGATGTGTCATCACCACTCAAAATCATGGTTGAAAACGGGAGTGATAAAACCATTACGCTGGTGGAGTGGAACATATCAGCTCACCAAGTTGGGTTTAGTGGTGACCTTGCCGTGCCTGGGTATCAAATCTATTCTCAAAATAAAATACTCAAGCCAAGCGAGCGCTGGGTGGGGTGTGTCCGCTTGCCTAAGTTAGTGCGTGAAGTTAATGCACTGTCTCAGTTGCTGTTCTCAATCAAAGATAAAGATGTCGTTTTTGAGTGAAACAGAAGGTGTTTAGGCAGCGCAGAGATGTTGCTGAAGAGGTGAAAGCCATCGCATCACCTTGCGTGCGGAATTGCTGCCTCAATGTTGATGATCTCTGTATGGGATGCTTCCGCTCGATTGATGAAATTACAAGCTGGAATGCTGCGTCTGAGGAAGAAAAAAGAGCAATATTAAAACGTTGTGAAGCGCGAAGCGTGCGCACGGCAGAGTGGTAGCGGTTTAGTATCCGAAAGTCTGGTCAAACAGCTTTGCAAGGCTTTCCGGGCTATCAAGAATAGTGAGTCTGCCCACCATGGTGCCATCGCCTTTGAACAGCACCAAGGTGGCATCACCAACTCTGTTCCTGTTTGCAAATTCAGCGCCTTTTTGTGTGCCACTTTCAGCAATACGAAATTCGATGCGCCCTTGGTAGCGGTCTCGAATAACATCGACCTGATTCATTAAGTTGAGGCTGCGCACCCCTTCCTTATTGTGTACTAGTACGGCGACATTTTTTCCGCTACCAATCACAGATAAATCTTCACTGTAACCCGCCGGCAACATGGTCACACCAAAGCCGAGGCCGATAATGACCAGCAAGATCGATGACCACTGTGCCCAGCGTTTTTTAATGGATGATGTTCCGTTCATAGTGCTGTAGTTCCAAACAATGAATGATGTTGCCCGGTATTATAAACAGAAAGCGACAGTAGGTGTGATGCTCTCTGAATCAGCTATTATGAGGCTGCCCGTACGACGGCTATTTGTGCTGTTGAGCGGCTGGTGGCTACTCTCTTCCCGGTAAGTAGAGCGATAGTGCGGGCACGTAGGTGATGATTAACACCGCTAATAAGAGGATAAAAAAGAAAGGCAGCGTTGCTATATAGAGCTGCATCACCGGCTTTTTGAAGCGGTAACTTGCAATAAAGAGGTTCAACCCTACGGGAGGGGTAAAATAGCCGAGCTGCATATTGGCAAGAAAGATGATGCCGAGATGCACTGGGTCGATGCCGTAACCGAGTGCAATGGGCAGCAGCAGGGGTATGATTAGTATCAGTGCCGAGAAGATGTCGAGCATTGCGCCGAGGATCAACAGGAAGATGTTGAGCAGAATCAAAAACATCAGCGGGCTATCGATATGTTGTTTGATGAATTCAAACATGCGGGTCGGGATGTCAGCATCGATCATATAGTTGGTCGATGCGAGTGATAGCCCTAGAATAATGAGCAGGGCACCCACCAGTATCATTGAGCTGCGCATGATTTGCGGTAATTTTTTGAGTGGGATTTCACGGTAGATCAGCACTTCAACGATCAACACATAAAGTGCTGTCACTGCGGCGGCTTCAGAGACCGCGAAGTAGCCGCTATAGATGCCACCCAGCACAATGAATGGCAGCGGTATCTCCCAGCGTGACTCTTTAAGTGCGCTGGCCACCTCTTTCCACTCCATGGAGTGGGTGGGCAGGCCGCGGTTTTGCCACATGGCCCAGCCGGAGAGCATCAACAGCATCAGCAGCCCGGGGATGATACCTGCAAGAAAAAGTTCATCGATGGTCAGCGGTGCACCGATACCCATCTGTTGCACGATCACCGCATAAAGAATCAGCGGTAGTGATGGCGCAAATAGCAGTCCGAGGCTGCCGGAGGTGGTGATCAATCCCAGATTAAAATTTTCTTTGTAACCCGCTTTCATCAAGGCCGGAAAAAGCAGCGCGCCGAGCGCCACAATGGTGACTCCTGATGCACCGGTAAAAGCCGTAAAAAAGGCGCAGGCGAAGAGCGCAACAATTGCTAGCCCGCCCGGCAGCCAGCCAAGCAGCGCACTGCTGAGTTTTACTAGGCGCGCAGGCGCTTGGCTTTCGCTGAGTAGATAACCGGCAAAGGTAAAGAGTGGAATCGACACCAGCATCGGCATTTCAGCGAGGCGAAAAAACTCGATTGCCATCACCGCTAGGTCGATGTCCGCTTGATAGAAGCCCCACATTGCGCCGGCGGCAATCACTGCAAACAGCGGTGCGCCGAGGAGAGCCAGCATAATCAGTAGCAGAGTGACTAGCATTGTGAACCGCTATCGTTAGGGGCGGCGGGCTTGCGGATCAAGGCAATGCTTTTTGCGAGGCTGGTAAAACCACAGCGTAGTGCGATCAGGCCGAAGCCGAAGGGGATGATTGCTTCGCATAGCCATGCGGGCACGGTGCCAAAGGCGGTGGTGCCATCTTCGAACTCCATCACCACAAAACGGTAGCTGTGGTAGGCGAGTAGGCCACAGACCGCGGCGGTAAAAAGGTCGAGAACAATCTGATTCAGTCCTTTATAGTGGGGAGGTAGAAAGCGTGACAGGACATCGATGCTGATGTGATTCTGCTCGCGGGTCGCCACCATCGCGCCGAGCATGCCGACCCACAGCACCAAAATGCTGAGTGTGGGGTCACCCCATGAGAGACCGCTGTCCCAGACGTTGCGCATGATGATCTGGGCGCTGGCAAGCGCGATCATCACGAATAGTGAGAGCGCAAGCAGGCAGTTTTCTACAAAGGTGATGGTGCGGTTGATGAGCGCTACCGGATGGCTGAGCCCCTGAGCTGGCGTTGTTTGCGACATTCCTTGTGTTGGCAGCCCTAGTTTATAATGAGCTGTTGTGAACGGCTTGAACGGGCTTTACGGCGGCGGAGAGGGCGCGATATTCATCCAAATATTTTTGCAGCATGGTGACAATCTCTCTGGAGATCACCCCTTTTTGGATCATGCTCTGCTCTACATTCTTGCGGATATCAAACCACTGCCCGGTGAGCTGCGGAGAGAGCTTAATGAAGGTGATGCCCTGTGCTTGCAGCGCAGCACGTGCGTTGACATCATCTTCGCGGTTGAGATTGTTAAGCCGCTTGAAGGTTGCACCCATGATTTCTGTAACGATTTTCTGGTCACCGGCAGTGAGACGTTTAAATTTTTTCTGGCTGATGATCATTGAGGCGTAGAGGTATGACAGCGGCTCATCCATCAGGTATTTCACGCGGGTGTGCCACTGCAGTGCAATTGCGCCACTG
>JALSHQ010000043.1 GCA_026982145.1 Gammaproteobacteria bacterium
GTGCAGTGGCCCGAGGCCATCATCATCAGCGAGTGGTGTTGATCCGTTAGCAATATCTAAGCTGATTACCGTAAGGGTTTCATCTTCCATTGCTGTGCCGATGACGGTGACTCCGCCAGTGGGCGCATCATTGGTGTTATTTACCGTGATGTTGAAAGCAGGTAGGGAGCTGCTATCACCCTCCGCATCGGTGGCGGTGATGACGATGTTGTTGTAAGTGCCCACATGGCTATTATCGGGGGTCCCTGAGAGTACGCCGCTCGTCGTGTCAAAATCCCCAAGCCAGCTTGGCTGGTTGATAATACTGTATGTGATTCCGTCGAGTGAGCTGTCGATATCCGTAGCTGTGGGCGAAAAGCGATAGAGACTATCTTCATTCACGTTGCTGGCAGGTGTGCCACTGATCGCTGGCGCATCATTGACCGCAGCAACATTAAGGGTGATGGTGTTAGCGATACGGCTGTTGTTAAAACCATCACTCACGGTAAATTTAAAGCGGTCATAATTATCACCAGAAGCATTAAGTGCAGATTTAAATGTGAGCGTTGGAATCATCGCTCTTGTAATGGTTTGGTTGAGCATCACCTCAGCACCGCTAATTTTTAGGGTGCCAATCGTTTCCAGCTCGGTGATTTTAAGATGAGAGAGCGGCTGGCCATCGGCGTCATTAAATCCAAAGTCACTCTCTTTAAAACTGTAAGTCATGTCTTCGCTGGCAGTCACTGTGTTGTCTGTAGCTGAAGGTGGAGTGTTGAGGGTCACAATACGCACTCGATGATTGTCATAATCTGCAATGTAGAGTGTGTTGCTGGCATCGACAGAAATGCCTGCCGGGTTATTGAGTGCTGCGTTAGTGGCTTGCCCGCCATCGCCATTAAAGCCTGCGATGCCAGTGCCAGCAATGGTGGTGATGATATTGTCCAGTGTTAAGTGACGAATGCGATGGTTACCTGTGTCTGAAATCAACAAATTTCCATAAGCACTTAATGTAATATCGAAGGGTTCTGCAAGTTTGGCGTTTGTCGCTGTGCCGCCATCACCACTAAAACCAAACTCCCCCGTGCCTGCAATAGTGCTGATTATTCCGGTATTACCGTCTACTTTTCGAATACGGTTGTTTCCCGTATCGGCGATAAAAATGTTGCCGTCAGTATCGATGGCAACGCCGTGGGGCGCATTGAGTTGAGCGCTGGTGGCGCTGCCTCCATCACCATCCGCGCCTGCAGCTCCATTGCCTGCGACAGTGGTGATAATGTTGCTGATTAAATTAATTTTCCGAATGCGGTGGTTGTTTCTATCTGCGATATAGAGGTTGTTGCTGGCGTCAATGGCAATGCGACTGGGGGCGTCGAGCTGTGCCGCTGTAGCATTGCCACCATCGCCACTGAACCCCGCATTACCTGCTTCACCCGCTTCATTTACAATGCCAGCGATAGTGGTGATGATATTGCTGGTTAAATCAATTTTCCGAATCAGGTGATTGTTGAAATCGGCGATATACAGGTTGTTGTTAGTATCAACGGCAATGCTGGCAGGGCTACGCAATCGTGCTTCGTCGGCAGCACCACCATCGCCGCTGAAACCCGGGGTGCCCGTCCCTGAAAGGGTGGTAATAATACCTTCGGGGGTTACTTTTCGAATCCGGTGATTATTTGAATCGGCAATATAGCGGTTGCCCGTTGAGTCAAAGGCAATATCTTCAGGGTTATATAACTGGGCATCGATAGCTGCATTGTCATCACCACTAAACCCACCACTCTCCCCGTTTGTACCAGCGTATGTGTCAATATCGCCCACTGCCGCGTGAACGCTGGGAAGCGTGAATGACAATAAAAAAATTAAAATCAGCGAAACTTTCCGCATGGTAATAGCCTTTATATCTCTGTTAATCGTTAAAAATGCGATATCCATGCGGCGAATAAACCACTTACCCCAGTGTTAAAGCCGGTTAAAAGCGGTCAAGGAGGCGATATTATACACGACTATCTCGCTCTTAGAGTGTGGTGTATCGCCGCATAAAATAGCGGTATCTCATTGTATTTTAAGGTTTGTTGTTATTTTTGTGTTGTTTTGGTTATTTGTCTGTTTGGATGATGCAGAGGGCGGTCGCTACGGGAAATTTCACCCCACTAACTTGTTGGGTAGATAGAGGTGAAAGCATTGATGTTTTCTAGATCTGCTTTTGCAGGTGGCGATCTCTATTGAGTTGCCGATAGCCACTGTAGCCTTAACGTAGATTTTGTACTGCCCTACGATGTTCTTATGCACAGAACTTCATGGCAGGCATAGGGGCAGTGTAGATCGAGACAAGGGAGAGTTGCGCAAATGGATGCAAAGTTTATAGACCCAGTGCTGAAGGCGGTGGTGAATATCCTCCAAACGATGGCGCAGATTACGCCTGAGTCAGGAGCGCCAGAAATAAAACCTGATGACCTATCTCGCGGTGTGGTGAGCGGTTTTATTGATCTTGCAGGCAGTGACACCCGTATTTCCGTGGCTGTTACTTTTTCCAGTGAGGCGATCCTCGATATTGCGAGCCGCATGATGCACATGGAGTTAAAAGAGGTCGACGATGTGGTTAAGGATCTCGTGGGTGAAATGGCCAACATGGTGGCAGGCGGCGCCAAGGCTAATCTACAAGAGGCCGGTTATGATTTTGATTTAACGCTCCCCTCAGTGGTGGTGGGTGAGCAGCATACCGTTAAACATAGCGTAGAAGGGGTCACGCTGATTTTACCTTTCAAGATAGATGCCGGCGAGTTTTATGTCGAGGTGTGCTCGCCAGCTTAGCCATTGCATCTAACGGGAGTAGAGAGCAAAGAAAACACCCCTCAAGGTGGCCGACTAATATATACGCTATTTTAGTCGATAAGCTACTGTCTTTTACCACAAATTAATCTGTGGTATTCCTTGAGGAAAAAGTGTGACTGGTCAGATTTATGTGGCTCGACAACCGATTTTCGACCGTAGTGGGCATGTCTATGCTTACGAGTTGCTCTATCGTTCTGGGCTCGATAATTATTTTGCTCACCACAATGGTGACGAAGCCTCCTCTTCTGTGATTAATGACAGCATGTTTGGTTTTGGGCTAAGCAGCTTAACGGGGGGGAAGACGGCATTCATCAATCTAACGCGCACGGTACTGCTCAATGAGTGGGTGACTGTGATCCCAAAAGAGCTGGTCGCCGTTGAGGTGCTAGAGGCGGTTGAGCCGGATGAAGCCGTCATCGCCGCTTGCAGAAAATTAAAAGATAATGGTTATAAAATCGTGCTGGATGATTTTGTTTATCATGAGAAGTTTGAGCCATTATTAGACTTGGCTGATATTGTTAAGATTGATTTCATTGTTTCATCAAAAGAAGAGCGTGCAGCGATGTGCCACCGTTTTTCTGATAAACCCCTTTTAATGCTGGCTGAAAAGGTTGAAAATCGCGAGGAGTATCAAGAGGCGTTAGATCTCGGTTTTGTCTATTTTCAGGGGTATTATTTTTGTGAGCCAGAAGTGGTGTCACGCAAGGATGTGCCGGGGTTTAAACTGAATTATCTGCGGTTTTTACAAGAGCTCAATCGCCCAGATCTTGATTTTGATAACATGGAAAGCATTATCAAGCATGATATTTCGCTCTCCTATAAATTACTGCGCTATATCAATTCAGTCTCTTTTGGCTGGCGGAATAAAGTTGAGTCGATTAAGCAGGCGTTGGTGATGTTGGGTGAGCGCCCTTTAAAAAAGTGGGCTGCACTCGCTGCCTTTTCCAGTATGGCAGAAGATAAGCCACCAGAGCTGTTGACCACCTCACTAGTGCGCGCTTCATTTTGCGAATCGATAGCTGCCGAGGTTTCCATGAAGGACAAAGCATTGGACCTCTTCTTTATCGGTATGCTGTCGGTGGTTGATGCGTTGGTTAATCGGCCCATTGAAGAGATACTGGATGAGATCAACATCTCTGATGAAGTGCGTACGGCGCTGATTGATGGCGGCACACCGGCGGCCAATGTGTTGCAGCTCATTATCGCTTACCAGCAAGCCCATTGGGATAAAGTGGCTGAAATGGTTGCGCTGCTAGGGGTGGATGAGGCGCGTGTTCCGATACTCTATTACGAAGCCATTGCATGGGCAGATGAAGTGGGAAGCCCTGGCGCACAGTGAATCTTACTCTGTTACAGCATTTTTTAGATAAGCCTTGTAGCGCTGCTTCTCTTTGCGCGAGGTTCGCCACGCCAGCCAGAGCTTACGAATCGGGGTGAGTGAGGTGCGATGTTCTAGCACCCGGTAGCCTTCATTTTCAATCTCATCAAGAATGGCGCGGTAAATCGTGGCCATAATGATGCCACTGCGCTGTGGATGGCGGTCACAGTCGGGTAGCAATGCGAAAGCTTGTTGATAACAGCCATGTGCTCGCTCAGCCTGAAATTTTAGCAGTGCGCGGATGTTATCCGTGGTCTTATTTGCCGCTAACTCCTCAGTGGTGACACCGAAGCGTTCAAGTTCATCCAGCGGAATATAGAGCCGCCCACGGGCACTATCTTCATGTACATCGCGCAGAATATTGGTGAGTTGGAGCGCCATGCCAAGGGCGTGAGCGTACTTGAGCGTGGCGCGATCCTGATAACCAAATATCTCGGCAGACATCAACCCCACTACGCTCGCGACACGGTGGCAGTAGAGTGACAACTCTTTGAAGGTTGGATAGGCGTTGTAGTCAAGGTCCATCTCCATGCCGTCAATGATCTCAATGAAATGTTCTTGCGGGAGGTCGAATGCTTTAATGGTCTCTTGCAGCGCTTTTCCCACCATATGCTCAGCGCTTTCTTGATAGACTCGGCCGATCTCTTCACGCCACCAAGCCAGTTTGATGCGTGCAATTTCGTGTTCCTCGGTCTCATCCACCACATCATCCACTTCTCGGCAGAAGGCGTAGAGTGAGATGATCGCGCGGCGCTGTGGCGGCGGTAAAAAAAGGAAGCTGTAATAGAAGCTAGAGCCGCTTTTTGCGGCCTTGTCTTGGCAGTATTGATCGGGTGTCATTGATTTGATGGGTCTGATTGTGAATCTAAGCCGCCAATGATCACGGTGTGCGGGAAAAGAGTCAAGCTTAGCGGGGCTGTGGCGGCCGGAAAGCGTCGCTATTTTTTCAAATTAAAGATATCCGGTGCGGTTCTCTGCTGATTATTGCTTGATAATATTCGGGTTATTTCATTTTAAATCAATACAGTTAAGGATGGTTTATTATGTTAATTATTCTTTATTTCAGCATGCTTGATTTTGACAATTGATTTTATTCAGTGCCACTAAACTGGTTAGATTATCTAAGGAACCTCTGATTTATTCATGAACTCGTGTCTTGCGCCTAAAATATCCATCTTCTGCGTTGCAAATCTTCGCAATAGCCCGCTATTACGTGCGATTCGCGCCTTGAAGCTGAACATCTTAGATCACAATCCACTTCGCTCAGAATAAATCAGAGATTCCCTAAAACACAAAAAATGTGCGCTGTTCTCTTGAACTCTGACAAAGCGATCTATACATCGTATAATTCGACACCAATAATCTTAATGCCAATTAATACTGAAAAATCGGAGTTTTGAATGAAGCGTATTTTCCTTTTCCTGATGACTAATATTGCGATCATGATCGTACTGAGCATCACCCTTAGTCTATTTGGTTTTGAAGGCTATATGGATGCACAGGGGGTCAACTTGGATATCCCTGCTCTACTGGTTTTTGCAGCGGTATTTGGCATGGGAGGCTCATTCCTCTCTCTG
>JALSHQ010000044.1 GCA_026982145.1 Gammaproteobacteria bacterium
TACGGTGGATGAACGTGAACGCGCCATTAAATTTCGCTTGGGTGAAATCGTTAAAACAGATTTTGAGCCCGGTCTCTATTTTAAGTTTCCGCTGGTCAATAATGTGCGCAAATTTGATGCGCGTATCGTGACGCTAGATGCTGATCCAGAGCGCTATCTGACCTCCGAAAAGAAAAACGTGATTGTTGACTCGTTTGTGAAGTGGCAAATTGCGGATGTGGACACCTACTACACGGCAATGGGTGGAGATGAGCACAACGCAAACTTGCGCCTCTCGCAGATCATTAAAGATGGCCTGCGGGGTGAGTTTGGTAAGCGCACCATTCAGGAAGTGGTCTCAGGTGAGCGTGCGGAGATCATGACCATTCTGACGGCCAATGCAGCTGCGCAAGCAAAAGATTTTGGCATTAACGTGGTGGACGTGCGCATCAAACGGATCGATCTTTCTGAGGATGTAAGCACTTCAGTATTCCGGCGTATGGAAGCGGAGCGTGCACGCGTAGCCAAAGACCTGCGCTCGAAAGGTGCTGAAGCGGCGGAGCGGATTCGTGCCGATGCCGATCGTCAACGCACCATCATTATTGCCGATGCCTTTCGTGATGCAGAGCAGTTACGAGGTGAGGGCGATGGTGAGTCAGCCGCGATTTATGCCAAAGCCTATACTCAGAATAGCGAGTTCTACTCTTTCTATCGCAGCCTAGATGCTTACCGAGATTCGTTTAAAGATAAAAGCGCTATTGTGGTGCTTGAGCCAGGCAGTGATTTCTTTAAATACTTCAAAAGCTCCAAAGGCGTAGAGTAACGTTTGTCTCGCCCGGCGACCTGTTCGCCGGGCAGTTTTTTCCCCTCTTACATTTAGTCGTCCCCGGAAATTTTCAACCAATGATGTGGCATGAGCTATGGATTGCGCTGGCACTGTTGCTGGTCATTGAGGGCATCATGCCTTTTATCAGCCCCAAGCGCCTGCGTGAATCCCTGTTGACAATGGCAAGTCTCAGCGATCGTGCATTGCGTATGGGCGGGCTGGTTAGCATGGTGTTAGGGGTTCTGCTGCTTTATCTGATTCGATAATAGTTTCCGCTGGCAGGGTGCGCTATAATTACGCGCGTGGTCTGTTGCTCTGTGGCAGCCGCGGCATTCTCCTTAACTGAATTTGTTTCAAATATGGGCGCTTGAAGAGCGACCAATGGCCAATAACGTGTCGAAAGAAAAAAATAGCTGGTTACTCCCCGAAGGAATTGATGAATTCTTACCGCCGCAGGCCGAGCGCCTAGAACGGCTACGTCGCTCGCTGCTCGATCTTTACAGCAGCTGGGGCTACGAATATGTGATTCCACCAATGGTTGAATATATTGAGTCTCTGCTAGTCGGTACCGGCACCGAGCTGGAGTTAGAGACCTTTAAGCTGATTGATCAAAAAAGTGGTCGCCTGATGGGCATTCATGCGGACATGACACCGCAGGTTGCGCGCATCGATGCGCATCGCCTTAACCGCGAAGGCCCCACACGGCTCTGCTATCTCGATGCTGTGCTGCACACCCGCCAAGACGGCTTCTCGCGCGGACGCTGTCCGCTACAAGTGGGCGCTGAACTTTATGGTCATGCCGGTATCGAGAGTGATGCCGAGATCATCCATCTAATGGTGGAGACATTACGTCTGGCAGGGTTGGACAATATCCACATCGACCTTGGCCATGTCGGTATTTTCCGTGCGCTGGCGCAGCGTGCAGCGCTCACCCGCTCACAAGAAGCGCTGCTGTTTAATGCCCTGCAGCGTAAAGCGAAACCGGAAATCGAAGTGCTACTGGCTGATCTCTGCAATGATGCGGATACGCGCACAATGCTACTCGCGCTGGTCGATCTTAATGGCGGCGCAGAGGTATTGGATGAGGCGCGAAAAGTATTGCAGGCTGCGGGCACTGAAGTGCTGAATGCAATTGATAAACTGCAGCAAATAGCCGATTTCGCCTCTCAAAGGATGGGTGAGATCTCGCTTCACTTCGACCTTGCTGAGCTGCGTGGTTACCGTTATCAAACCGGTGTTGTGTTTGCGGCATTTGTACCGGGGCACGGCCAAGAGGTCGCGCGCGGGGGGCGTTATGACGATATCGGCAGTGTCTTTGGACGTGCGCGCCCGGCAACCGGTTTTAGCTCAGACATTAAAACCTTGATGATGTTAAGCGAAAGCGCACTGGTTAAGCCGAGTGCCATCATCGCTTACCCTTGCGACAAAAGTGAGCAACGTGCTGAGTTGCAATCCTTTATCACGAGCCTACGTGAAGAAGGCGAGCGTGTGATCGAATTTTTGCCGGGACAGCAGGCAGATGTGAGTGACGCAGGTTGTGATCGAAAAATTATAGCGATTGATGGCCAATGGCAGGTGGTCGATTTACAATAAGCGACATTCAAAAGTGAGTGGGCTAAGCGCAGTGTATAGCGCTTTTTTTATGCAGAGCAGTTAATTTTTGTAGCAAGAGAAAATCATGGGCAAGAATGTAGTCATCATCGGCACTCAATGGGGTGACGAAGGCAAGGGTAAGATCGTGGATCTGTTGACCGAAAAGGTTGCGGCAGTGGTGCGCTTTCAGGGGGGCCACAATGCGGGTCACACCCTAGTGATCGACGGTGAAAAGACCGTGTTGCACCTCATCCCCTCCGGTATCCTGCGCGATGGGGTGCAGTGCTTCATCGGCAATGGTGTGGTTGTTTCGCCCGAAGCGCTGCTTAAAGAGATTAAAATGCTGGAGTCGCGGGGTGTCCCGGTGCGTGAGCGCCTTAAGATCAGCGCCGCATGCCCACTGATTTTGTCGTATCACGTTGCACTTGATAAAGCGCGCGAAATTGCACGCGGTAAGCAGGCCATCGGCACCACCGGGCGCGGTATTGGTCCGGCTTATGAAGACAAAGTCTCACGTCGTGGCCTACGACTGGGGGATCTGTTTCATCGTGAACGCTTTGCGGCCAAGTTAGGCGAAGTGCTTAACTATCACAACTTCATGTTACAAAATTACTACAAGGCTGAACCTGTCGATTTTCAGAAGGTGTTGGATGACGCGCTTGCGATGCAGGCAGTGCTTGAACCGCTGATTGATGATGTACCTGAGCTGATCGCACAATACCAGAAGCAGGGCAAAAGCATCATGTTTGAAGGGGCGCAAGGCACCCTGCTCGACATTGACCACGGCACCTACCCCTTTGTGACCTCCTCAAACACAACTGCTGGGGGGGCTTCCACTGGCAGCGGCATGGGAGTGCTTGGCTTCGACTATGTGCTGGGCATCACCAAAGCTTATACCACACGTGTTGGCTCCGGCCCTTTCCCAACTGAGCTGGATGATGAGATCGGTGGTCACCTCGCTGAGCGAGGGCATGAATTTGGTTCTACCACCGGGCGCGCACGCCGTTGTGGCTGGTTCGATGCTGTTGCACTGCGCCGCGCGGCGCAGATTAACAGTGTCTCTGGGCTCTGCATTACCAAGCTCGATGTGCTCGATGGGTTAGACACGATTCGCATCTGTGTCGGCTACAAATATGATGGCGTAGAGAAGCAGGTACCACCAGATGGCGCAGAGGCTTTTGCCGACTGTGAACCCGTTTATGTTGAGATGCCGGGGTGGAGTGAGAATACCTATGGTGTGAGAGAGTACGACGCGCTGCCCGCAAATGCGGTGGCCTACCTGAAGCGCATCGAAGAGGTGGTTGAAGTGCCGGTCGATGTGATCTCAACCGGCCCCGACCGTGACGAGACGATTGTACTGCGCCACCCATTTGAGTAGCGGCTTAAATAGCTGCGGCAGAAACAGAAAAGCCCCGAAGAGGTGTTAACCTCTCCGGGGCTTTTTTGTATTGGCTTACTTAGCTTCTGCGTCAGCAGTGCTACTGGCTGGTTTTTCTTCTTTTTTCTCCGTTTCAGCCGCAGGCTTGGGGTCGATGTCGCTGGCCACACGCCCAATACCGCATACGGTTGATAGCGCCAACTTGTACATCTCAACGCCCGGCTTAATCATCGTATCCATCAGTCCTGGCAGTCGTGCGAGGTAGAAACCAAGCCCAATGGTCAGGCCGCCAGCGACCAGCGTAGCGAAAATCCCACCACCGAGAAAGGTGCTCAGGTTAAACCAAACAGCTAAAGGCGCGAGCAGGATTGAGCCGTACCACAGTGAGAGCACAAACAGAAAAAAGGTGGTGACGATCAGTTGCAGCAGTTTTACGACTAGAACATCTACAGTTTTCATATACTTATATTATCCTTGCAGCGCCACATGAGGGCACGTGAATCGTGAGATTTTATCAACGCGCAATTTTCTCATATTCAATCATCCAGACGCAAGCGCGATCCTTCAGTGGCGAGTGTTGCTATCTGCTGGTGCGACACTATGCCGCATTCCGAGCGCTGACCTTCCCTGCTAGCATTCCCCCAAATATTTGAGTCGGGAGTTTTTAATGTGTAAGAAGTGGATGCAAGCGATATTGTTGCTGTGTGCAACAGCATGGGTGCCTGTTGCGAATGCCTTTGTAGGGCTCTGTTGCGGTAAGTGTGGCGGCAATATGCCGATGAATATTCCGGGAGGCGGGATTCCAGAGACCCAAGAGTTTCGCTTCAAGTTCAGTACGATGCTGATGCAGATGGAAGGGTTGGCACGCGATGGTGAGGGACGTTCTGCAGCCTCGCAGCTGGGAATGCCGATGATGATGGGATCACCCACCGGGAAATTTATGGCCGTGCCCACCTCAATGGATATGCGCATGTTGAACTTTACCCTCGGGTACAGCTTTAGCGAGCGTCTCTTTGGAGGGGCGATGTTCATGCATAAAAACAACCGCATGGCGATGAAGTTTAGCGACATGATGAGCATGCCTATCAGCATGGGGGGCACTGGAGAAGCGGGGTTTACCATGAAATCTTCGGGGGTCGCGGATACGATGTTGATGGGAAAATATCGCCTCTTTGCCGATGACCCGTTGATGCCATCCCGCCAAGCCTCCCTCTTTTTCGGGTTGAGCCTACCAACGGGTTCAATCGATGAGGTTAACAGCGACCACCCGCTGGCGATGCGCCAGCGTGAGCTGCTGCCCTACAGCATGCAGTTGGGATCGGGCAGCTACGATCCAACCATTGGCATTCTATACCAGCGTTCAACCTCCCCCTACTGGTGGGGCATCAATGCGATGTACACGGCGCGACTACACGATAATGACCGTGGCTACCGCCTTGGCGATGAAGCACGGGTCGATCTTTACGGCATGTACCAGTTTCGCAGTAATCTTCTGGTTCAGTTGCAGTTAAACATCGAACATAAAGATAAGATCAGCGGGCAGATGGATGCCGTATTATCGGGCGCTTCGGGGCACGTCACTCAGGGGGACGCTGGTTCACCTTTTACCACGCCCATGTATGATGCTGATAACTATGGTGGCCAGAAGGTGTTGGCGACGGTGGGGTTGCAGTGGCAACCCATGCCCTTAAATATTATTGATATTAATCTGGGGCTGCCTGTTTATCAAAACCTCAACGGTCTCCAGCTGGAAGAGGAGTTCCGCGTGATGTTGACCTGGTATCGTGAACTGCCCACTAAAAAGAGCATCCGCTTCCAGCCTCGCGGCAAAGAGGGGGCGCTTGGTTTTTAATGATGAGAGATGGCATCAAACAGAGCCTTGTTATCGCAGTGGTCGCCGTTGCAACGGGTTGTGCTAGCGGTGGCACCCCGATTCCCGATCCACAATCGGCGGCAGCGCAGCGATATGCGGAGAAATGC
>JALSHQ010000045.1 GCA_026982145.1 Gammaproteobacteria bacterium
AAACAGCCCCTATAACCACATCTATGATTGATATATACCTGTTTTAGGGGTATAAAAACAAGCAAATTAATCACGGGTATTTTGTCATGCAAGGGATCTTTATCAATTATCGTCGCGAAGACTCAGAAGGGTACGCCATTACCCTGCAAGACCGTCTTGCCAAGCACTTCGGCGACAAGCAGCTCTTCATGGATGTCGATGACATTGAACCCGGCCTCGATTTTATGCAGGCGATCGAAAAAAGCCTCTCTTCCTGCCAAGTCGTATTGGTATTGATCGGTGAACGCTGGCTTGATGTGATGGACAAACAGGGCAATCGTCGACTCGAGAACCCCAACGACCCCCTCCGCATCGAGATCGAAACAGCACTCAAAAGCGATGCCCGCGTGATTCCAATCCTACTACACGGCACACCCATGCCCGCGAGCGACAAGTTGCCGGAATCACTCGCACCACTGACACGCCGCCACGCCATTGAGATCAGCAGCAGTCGCCGAGATTATGACCTTGAGCGACTCTTCTCGACACTTGAAAAAATCCCAGGCCTTAAGCCTTTAGCCAAGCCAGTTGAGAAGGCTCAGCCAGCACCACGCCGAAGCGCGTTTAAAAATGGCCTCGTGGGTGCTGGCATTGTGCTTTTATTGCTGGTCACTCTGGGGCTCTTCATGGATGAAGAAGATACTGCCTCTCCAGCAGTTGAATCCGCTACGCTCCAGCCCACCATTCAACCTCCCTCTGTACCCACCCCTACGCTGGCTTCATCCTCACAAGCCGCGACCGTTAATCTGAGTGGCACTTGGTATGATGACGGCGGCACCCGCTTTGACGCAATTCAAAAAGGCAATAAATTTATTGCGACCGGTTTCAATATCTTTGGCATGGCCACCAAGCAGATGCACGGCACCGTACGTGGCGACACCCTCTTTTTCACACTACAGGAAGGCTTTCTTGAAATGGATGGCTCCGGCACATTGAATGAAGATGGGCAACATTTCGATTACACGCTAGTACAAGGCAACTACAGCGAAGGTGGGCAGTTGCACCTAGACCACACTCGTAATTAACTTCGAGGCACTTTTCCACCGCGCCTCAAACTAAAACTAAAACCAGCCGCCTAGATTACTCGACCAACACTCCCCTTAAGCCTGAAAATTAAAGGCCACTGCTATTTTTGTCGATATGCCACTCACAACAGAATAGGTAACATGTGCTTGGATGCGTGCAAATGGCACCACGACTCATGGAACTGAGAACTTTAAGCGATGGAGGTGTGAGGATGTCAAACCACAAAAAGGCTAGAATTACCGCAACGTTAGCCCTGTTCACGATAACCGCAGGTATTGCCGCTTGCGGCGGCAGTTCAGGAGGCGCCTCGACCAGCGAGACCCGCTACACAGGCCCAGGTTCAAAATGGGACATCTCACTCAGCTCTGATGCTTCCTTCTCTGTCACTCGCCGAGAAAATACCACAGCACCTGTCGATATGACAGTGACGGGTACTTATGTGCGCCAAAACAACGGGTTTGTGAAATTAACGGTTAACAGTGCGACTGACAGCGCCAATAACATGTTGTCATCACCTGCCAACGGCGATACGGCCTGGGCGCTGGACGTTCCGGGCTACGCTTTTATGCTCCGCCCAATGGATGCCAACAATGAGCAACTCATCCCCATGGTTGTTTCCGGTGGATGCCCAAGCAGCAACCTGTCCAGCAACTGGGTAACGGTAAAGACAGCTGCCGGTAATGACGCCACAGATGCAAACAGCGATTTCTTTGGCACATTCACCTTTGACGCCACAGCACAGACCGGCGAACTGCCATCACGCTATAGCCTCGTCAACCCAACAAGTAACGTGGGTGCGTTCACTGTCGGCAGTGGAACCTGCAACGAAGGCATCATGGACATATCAAACGGCATCATGTATCTGGCCTCTAATGGCGCGATTGTTCGTATCGGTACTGATACTCCGCAAGATGCCTCTGATGACAGTTACATTTTCGCACTCGACCAAAAAGCCATTAGCAACCTGAGCAATATCTCCGGTACTTATGCAGGCATGCTGTTTGACGATAACGCAATATCAGGAGAAAAGATTCTTCCCGTCAGTATGACATGTGATGCCGCAGGCAACTGCACCGGCGCCCTACTGGGCACAGATTTAACCTCTCAGCTGGGCGGCACTGTCTCACTGGATTTCTCAACCAGCACACCGGATACCCCCAGCACAGGCTGGATCACCGGTACCATCACTGATACCAGCAGTGGCAATATCAGCTGCATGTTTGATATAGACGCCGCCGGTACAGGGAAAAAAATAGCGAGCTGTGTAGGGCAGTCACCCGACGACAACACAAAGTTATTTAACGTCCTGCTTGTATCCATCTAAAACGCTACGACCACCGAGGCTAATAGAGCCTCGGTGGTCGTAGTCCCCTCATGTTTTCCATTCATATTACTTCTCCAGAATTGCATCGTTTCTCTTTCTAGGCTCTAATAGAAACCACTAATAAGCTTGCTCGAAAGGAGCGCTCAATTCAGTGATTCACAACACCCCAATTCGCGTTCTGATCATTGAAGATGACAGCGATCTTGCTGCCAATCTTTATGACTACTTGGAAGCTAAAGGCCACTTGCCTGACTCCGCTGGCGATGGTCTTACGGGGCTACACCTTGCGGTCACTAATGAATATGATGTGATTATTATGGATGTCATGATGCCCGGCATGGATGGACTCACCGCCTGCCGCAAGCTGCGAGAAGAGGCGAATAGCGCCACCCCAGTCCTGATGCTGACGGCACGCGACACACTGGACGACAAACTGGCAGGGTTTGAAAACGGTGCCGATGATTACCTCGTCAAACCCTTTGCACTCAAAGAGCTGCTAGCACGCATCACCGCCCTGAGCCGGCGCAGATTAAAAGATGCTGATAAGCAGCTTATTGAGGTCAGCGACCTCAAATTCAACCCCAATACACTGCAAGTACACCGGAAAAACAAACTGATCACACTGACCCCGATCGCACTCACCATCCTAGAGTTGCTGATCCGCCGTTCACCCAACGTGGTTAAACGTGATGAGATTGAAAAAGAGGTTTGGCATGACTCCCCACCCGACAGTGATGTCTTGCGCGCTCACATTCACGCCTTGCGGGCTGCGGTAGACCGCCCTTTTGAAAAGCAGCTCATTCACACTATTCACGGCATTGGCTTTCGCTTAACAGATGACTGTCAACTATAAACAGAGTCTACGCCGCCGCATCGGCCTCTCTTTTCTACTCTTTGGCGCACTGATCAGTTTAACCATCTCGGTCGGTGTCTATTTTGCAGTAGAAGATATTGAGGTGGAGCTTGTGGAAGAGAGCTTACAATCGGAGCTAGATTTCTATCTCAACCATGCCAATAAGGCACCCGGTTATACTGAACAAATAAGCGCTAAGATCGTGCTCTATTATGTGGATGACTCACAAAAAGAGATCGTACCTGAAACGATTCGCAACCTCCCCCTCGGCCACCACGACCTAGAATATGAGCAGTATCTCTACCATATTCTCGTGGCAACGGATAAAAAAAATAGCGCCACCGTCTATATGGTCAGGGATGCCACCTCTTTTGAACAGCGTGAAATCGCCCTCCATACAGCCCTGATCGCCTCAGTGGTCGCCGCCATTCTAATCGCACTGTGGCTAGGGAGTTGGCTCTCGGGCAAAGTAATACTGCCGCTATCAACGCTGGCTCGGCAGGTTGCCGAATTAAAACCCGGCGACCATACACCGCTACAAAAAACCAACCAGTATGCTGATGATGAGGTGGGTCAATTGGCCACAACCTTCGACCACTATCTTGACCAGCTCTCCCAGCTTATTGAACGCGAGCAAGCGTTCACTGCCAACGCCAGCCATGAGTTACGCACGCCACTTTCTGTCATCAATAGTGCTGCCGAGCTGTTGCTTGACAACCCCGAACTTCCAGAGCGAACACTCAGACAAATTGAACGTATCGCACGCGCGGGCAATCGCATGTCACAAATGATTGAGGTATTGCTACTGCTTGCACGCGAGCCAAATCCAAATAATGGTGGGAGCACACAAGAGTGCTTTAGTCTTAAAGAGGCCGCTCTTGAGGTGTGTGACCAGCACCGTTTTCTCACACACGGAAGGGCGCTCACCTTGCGCTGCAACATCATTAACGATTTTGAAACTGATGCTCCCAGATCAGTCATCAGTATTGTACTCGGCAACCTCGTGCGTAACGCCCTCACCTACACCCAAGCAGGGGAGGTCGTCATCACCATTGACAACAACATCATCGAGGTAAAGGACAGCGGCACCGGCATTTCGAAAGCACAACTAGCACAGATCTTTCAGCGCCATTACCGCGGAACAGAAAGTGGTGGCAGCGGCATAGGGCTTGCGATTGTCAAACGTATCTGTGAGCGACAGCAGTGGCAGATCGACATTGAGAGTACGGTTGGCGTAGGAACCACTGTACGCCTGACATTGAATAGCGCGTTATAACAAAATCTTGTGCCGCAACCCTCCATCGTTATAGCATGAGCTGATGAGAATCGTTACTGCCATGGGGCCTCGCTGTGGCACCTCTTTTATCATGCAGCAGTGTGTGAAGGCCGGATTGCCCGTCAACGGGGTCGCTTTCGTTAATGAGCAATTAACCCCGGAATCAGGCAACCCTGACGGCTATTATGAAATGCAAGGGGCGCCGCAAGTCGGGCAGATCCAGAAGGTCTGGCCAGTAGAACTCAAAGAGATCAACCCTCAAGAGATTTCAGCACTAGTGGTGGTTGACCGGCGCGATAAGCAGGCGCTGTTTACCTCTATGCGCAAGCAGGCGAAACGGGAGCGTTTTGATTACCCTGCCGAGCAAGCCTATGAGGAGATTAGCCAGACACTCAAAACGTATTTGCACTCAACCGGCATCCGCTACAAGCTCGTCTATACAGAAGATCTGGATTGCGAAATCGACTCAATACTTGCATATCTGGCCGATGGCCTGCAATAACTCGTTTTCTCCCTCTTTTTTGCCCGCTTAACGAAATCTTAACATCTGCTTAACATAGGCTTGACGAGCTGATTGCTACATTGTCTCCACGCTAACCCGAAGGAGACAAGCGCATGACTATTTCAACTGCCAAGATAACGTCCGAAACCACACAAGCACAGCGTAAAAACAGTGATGCGGCGACCGCGCGCAACGTTGAGATCACGCTGGTTAACCAGCAAGAAGCGCAGCGCCGAGAGATCGAGCGCTTCATTCGCACCCTATTTCGCCGCGCTTACGGTGCCACCATAAACCACTTTCCACCGCACCTGTTATCGATGCGCCAAGATGGCCGGATGCTCGCTGCACTCGGCATTCGCCCTGCAACGGATACCCCTCTTTTTCTGGAGAGCTACCTCGATAAGCCCATTGAATGTGCGTTGGCTGAGAAGCTTTCGCGCCCGATTGACCGCAGCCGCATCATTGAGATTGGCAGCCTTGCATCTGCTCATGGTGGCGGAGCACGCACCTTGATCATCACCCTCACGGCCTACCTCAGTGGTGCTGGCTATGAGTGGGCAGTGTTCACAGCCACCCCTCAGGTACGCAATAACTTTTCAAAACTGGGCATTCAATTGACTCCACTCGCGCGCGCGGATAAAACCCGCTTGGGTGAGGCTCAGTACGACTGGGGCAGTTACTACGATCAATCCCCAGTTGTCGTGGCCTGCGATGTTAAACAAGGG
>JALSHQ010000046.1 GCA_026982145.1 Gammaproteobacteria bacterium
CAGCTTTGCACTGTCATCCAGTACAAATTTATTGTTAGGTTCTTCTACAACATGAAGCATCGAAAAATTAGTCACAAAATCGACATAACTGAGTTCACGAATAAAGGATTCGATATCATCACCGCGAACTGTCCAGCCAAAGCGTGCGTTGTAACCCACATCACACCATGGGCATAGGTAATCGTTAATCGCTTGATTAAGACGATTAATATAAAACCCTCCAGCATTAATATCGTCGCTAAACTTCACGCTACAACGCACTTGAATTCTTTCATATGCGGGGTTTACAACATTCACATTCACAAAAGAAGATGAAAGCTTTCTAACATATTTTTGGATAGAGGCCAGTACGGCACTATTAACCACCCCTTTTCCGCAAGGGCCAAGTGCGTCACGCTGTATATGCGGCACAACCACAATCAAAATATTTCCGGGTCTAGGCTTCAACACCTGATAAACAGTATTGGGAAAGCACTTCACCTTATATATTTCGGGAAAGCGTTCTAGAATAAGCCGTTCGTAATCCCACACGGTGGATGCGCGCCCCTTATGCCGAAGGCGTTCACTCACTCGCGTCTGGAATTCACTTTCACCCTCGGCACGACGGCCACCAAATGGAGAGGAAAGCCTGTGCACTGCTGCCAGCCCAGGGATTTTTCTTATTGAGCACCAATCATTATTTTCGATATTTTCATCGCTACTATTCTCTGCACCGCGCTGAGAGAGCAGCGCGACATTTGTCTGTACTGAACGCAACCCACTAAAGCCAAGTTGGTTATCACTAATTGAGACCTGCAACCAATACTTTCCCTGAGGCATCAGCAAGCTTTTTGTCGTCATCCCTTCAGGTAAGTTTAACGTCACCACCCCAGACATTAAAAACCCCACTGTTGTATCACTGAGCACACGACTTTTCTCTAGCAACACCCAGCCATCTTCTGTTAAACAACGCCAATGTATTGCTGGCTGATGCGATTGAAAATAGCCTGCAGCATCCTCATCAAGTTTAAAAAATAACGTTAACTCTCCCACAAGGGTTGAGGTATCAATGCCAACATATAAATACCCACTCTCCTCATACTTCGGAAACAGTCGAACCTTTCGCTTTGTGGCCACCGGGTAAATTTTCTCTACGCCAAAGGGGTGAAGATGAAAAATTTGATCATCACCCTGACCTCCGCCTAAAGCAGCATCTCCTTCTAAGGAGATTAAACTACGCGCCTGATAGTTCAGTGACAATTGCCTTATTGTCGGTGTATATGGCGCATTGGGAGCCGAGCGCGGGCTCTTTAGGCGGGCGTTTTCAGTAAGAATTCGCGTCAGTAATAGTGGGTAGTCTGCATGGCCAAAACCATTTTTAGGCGCTGTTACCTGCAGTTTCACAAAACTATTTCGAGTACTATTACTATATTCATAGCGCTCAATAATTTCTGATTTCTCTAGTGGCTTAAAATAGTCCACGGCTGAAACATCCAGCACATTGCTTTCACTGACCACCCCATCATTACCGCTTTTGAATAGCCTCACACTAGGCTGCATGTCTGCATGGCCGGGCATCCAGTGCCCGTCCTGAAGCACTGTGATATTAGCTTCAAAGCTGGAAGTATGTGGCACAAAATCATAACCATCATAATAGCGACTAAAACCACCTGGCTGTGATGGCAGGCCACCCCATTCAAGCGCTAACGACATCTTGGTAATCTGCTTTCCAGCCGCTTCCCGGCTTCCAATCACCAAATATGAATGGCGCGTTGGTAGCGGGCCAAAAGGTGCGAACGGCTTTGCCGGGTCCAGTCGACCCAATTGGTTAGAGAGCACTAGGTCTCTAACCCCACTCACCGAGACATTAAGCTCAACCCGCTTTACTGCAAGTGTACTCAAGAATGAATATGAGAAAAAACTCGCCTCTGAGTCAGGTGAAATATTCATTACGGGTAGGTTCTCTGCTCGCCCGCCCCCATGTGCCTCGGCATTACAGGGCACGATAGACTCAACATTATGCCCTAGCGAAAATTTAATCTTAAGACCACTATTCACACCACTATCGTCTTCTATGGCCGGGGAAACCAGATACTCTTTTATGGTTAACCAGCCGCTTTCACCACTCAGAGAGATCAGAAATGGCCGACAGAGTAGACTATAAAAAAGATCATGCCATGACCTCGACAACAACTTCGTATGAACAGCATCACCACCATGAGCTGCAATGAGGTGAGTGATTTGTTCTTTGCGATCCTTATTCAAAAAACGCTCACCACTTAGTAGATAATAACTGAACACCCGTCCAAACCATCTTTTAAATTCGGTAGCAGATTTTATTTCTGTAGCAGCACGAAAAATATGATTCATTGATACTTCATCAGGAAGTTCAAAGTCGATAGTCAGCTCAACCTCACGCCGCCCTTCTTTAAGAGCCAGTACTGATGATGCAATGCAGAGCCCGACGGTAGCATCGGAGGTACCCGACTGCCTCCCCCCCTTTTTTAAGCCTCCAAAAAGAGGCATTGACATAGCAGCACTCGAAAACGGCAACGTACGTTGGTCAGATTTAATGCGAGTAACGTACCCCAGCTCACATTCTGGTGAAACCAGTGGATTGCGCTGAAAATAGAGCGTGCGTAGATCAGACACCGTAGCACGACGCACTAGCAGTGGCATGTTTAAGTAATAGTGCCGCGAGCTACTGGTAGGTTGCTTAGCTGCTGCGAAGGCGGCCTCCTGATCAATGATAAAAGGGGTTGCTGTTGCTGATGGCTCAAATTCTAAATAATAGCTTTCGGCCTCCCTTTTACGTGGCGAGGTCTTCAAGCAGTCCCGATAATAAAACGCTAGGTGCCGTGAGGTAAAACGGTTCAAGCGTTTCTGGGCTGTTTCATAGAGGCGCAAAAACACCATAAACAGACCGATGGCCGGCTCGTGTGACTGCCCTTCCATTGAAGAGGGAAGCCCTTCAGCCACTACCGTTTTCAGATGCCTGATTGCTGCGGTCATTTTAAGCAGCGCCGATTCAAGCTGAGATGCCACATCACTGCGATTAGGCTCCCTCTTTGCATAAGGAAAGCGACACCCCTCCCCCTCTACTGCAATAGCCCAAACAGAACTCAGCCCGGCAATCTCAGCATGAAACTTATCGCCCTGCTGGTATGTCATCTCCGCGGCTTGATGCAGCTCCGGTAATAAGGCTGTTTTAATCACATCATGTATATTATTACGCAGCAGTAAACCCGGTTCAGTGGTCGCACTCGCCAACCGTTGCAACCAAAAGTCGAGCATGGCAGCGACACCAACGATATATTCTGCCGGTGCGGATAAGTTTGAAACACTTATTCGATTAAAGTCAGACTCTATCTGTTTAACATCACAAGTCGAAATCAGCGCCATAATCACCACTTCATTGGCGTGAAAAAGATCGGCCCAGCTCCCCTCTTTTTGATTCTCGGCATTGAAATAGTTAAATGCTGACGCGTACTCTGATGCCATCGAGAGTAGTGTTTCAAAACTCATCTCATCGACATTAAAATAGCCGGGCTGAAATGCCGCTGGTGAGCGCTGGCGCTGATCTGTACCATCAGTGACATTAAAATTTGAGTTACTGCCCTTCATCGATAAATTTTCACTTCCTCTCATTAAAGGCGCACGTTAGTGCCTTCGTTAAAATAGAAGGGATAGACGATATTGCTTCTATTATTGGTTGTTCTCACGGCATAGTTTAGACGAAAACGGATGCAACCCTGATCAATCTCATGCGCATCCACATCGATACTTTCAAGCGAAATTCTTGGTTCAAAAAATAGTACAGCGCGTGAAATAACATCCTTCATTTCTGTGAGAGCGCTTTGGTCAAAATTTTCGAATACCATTTTTTTCAAACCACAACCATAAGTGGGATACATCACACGCTCACCCGGTGAAGTGCCCAGCAAGATTTTTAGACTCTCATGAATATCCTCTTCATGCGAAACCATCGAAACACCCATCGCCTGAGCACTTTTATAAAATGCAGGCGGAAACCCCCAGCCGGTTCCAAGAAATTGACTATCACTGCTCACCTTTGCCATTTTTTTCAACCACCTATTATTACAGTAGCGCAGCCCGCCACAACAGTGCCTCCATGTGCAGTGCTATCACCCAGCCGTGCTGCAGGTTTACCTGCAATCATCACTGTCGAAGATCCTTTGACGATAGTGTCTGTCGGCCCTACACAGATACAGCTATCCCCCACCACTGCGGCGGGAATTTTACCGATCAATACGGTTGCCGCACCGGGGCCAATCACCACGCCACCAACGTGGGGAACGACACCATTTACCATTGGGCATACATGCATATCAGTCACTCTTGCTGCAGGCGGCATTTGCTCTCTCCTAGGTTATCTGTTCGCTTACGATTGCCAATGCTAAAGGATTGCCTCTAATGCAATGATTAGTTGATCATCACCATCGTGCCTTTTACTGTTGTCTGCCCCGAGGCGGACAACTCAGCCGAAGCACTACCTTCAGCCTTGAACCCAACTTGCGCAGTATGAGTAATATTCAACCCTTCTACCGTCACATCTCCCCCTGAGGAACTCATGGTGATACTACCTTCAGCTGCCATGGTGATTTTTCCTTTCGCGCTAATTTCGATATCCTTTGGGCTGTCGATAATGACGCCATTCTCACTCAGTTTCACTTTGTTACCGTTTTGATCCTCTAGCTGAATCAGCTTTTCATCATCATCCAATATCACCCGATTATTCCTAGGCGTTGAAATGGTAATGACCTTTTTTTCATCATCAAACTCAAGTTTGAGTTCAGCCTTGGTGATCAGTGCCTTGATATAGTTCTCTTCAGTAAGCTCGTAAGGCGCAGAGTGATTGCTGCTATAGAGGCTGCCCAACACAACCGGGTGGTTAGGGTCATTATTTAGATAACCCAACACCACCTCATCATCAACCTCTGGAATAAAAAATGCACCGACTCCGTTAGAGGCGTAAAAATTGGCCAATCGTGCCCATACTCCCTCTTGCTCAGCCTGCATTACGGGTAATTTGACCTGCACCCTTAATTCGCCACTAGGGTCCTCATCAAGCTTCATCACTACGCCAATTTGCAACCCCTCTATGCCCGGAAGCAGGCCCGATGCGGGTGGGGCTGCCAAATCACGTTGTTCAGAAAACCATTGATCTGACATGCCAAGCTCTGTGCGGGTAATCCACTGACCATTTTGAATCTCATGCTCCACGGCGCTGATGTAAACAGTCCCACTAAAGCGGTCACCTACACCTACTAGTTCAAGCATGCCACCAATTTTAGCCTGCGCGCTCCCCTGAAATGTGGCTCGACCACGAATGCGTGCGAGTGCGGCCTTAAGCTGCTGCCCTTTTGCCCAACTACTCAGTGCTGATGTTTCCATCGGTATGGAGGACTGCAAGCGAAGCGACTCTCCCCCGAGTACATCGGCTAACTCATCCGAAGCGATGTTGCCGCTCTCCCCTACGGTCAACCCCATCTCCTCTGCACTTGCCACACTCTGCTGAGCAGGGTTCCATGCAACGGATTCAACTGAAGCTAATTGGCTACGCGCATCAAGATCGGCGCTGAACTCCATTAAGTCCTCACCATAAGTCACTACCAACGCGGCTTCTGCCCAGCCTTGCGGTATGCCTACGGCTACTTCGCCATCATCGACACACACCACCATGCCATTAGCTTCAGCCCTTGAGAGCATAAAATCCCAGTCGGTGC
>JALSHQ010000047.1 GCA_026982145.1 Gammaproteobacteria bacterium
GAGAACAGACATTGGCGAACAGAGCGTGATGCTGAAGGCATTGCATGGCTCTACTTTGATATGGCAGAGCGCAGCACTAATATTTTATCGGTTGAAACGATTGCCGAGTTTGATGCGCATCTGCAAGAGGTCGAATCCACGCCGCCCAAAGGGCTGGTCATTCTTTCTGGTAAAACGAGTGGCTTTATCGCTGGCGCTGATATTAAAGGCTTTACCCAAATGGAGAGCGTTGAGCAGGCGGCGGAGTTTATGCGCGGGATGCACACCATTCTTAATCGACTTGAGTCGTTCTCGTTTCCTACCGTGAGTTTGATTAGTGGTTTCTGCTTGGGCGGAGGCATGGAACTGGCACTCGCCACGCGTTACCGCATCGCCGATGAAGACCCCAAAACACGTCTTGCACTGCCAGAGGTTCGCCTCGGGATTCATCCGGGCTTCGGTGGCACCGTGCGTGCACCGCGCCTTGTGGGCGCATCTACCGCGATGGAGATGATGCTAAGCGGGCGGGCATTGAGCGCTCGTGCGGCAAAGAAAGTTGGGCTAATCGATTATGCGGTGCCGGAAAGACAGATGTTGCGTGCCGCAAAGATGATCATTGATGAAACGCCCGCACCTCATCGCCCCGGTCGCTTAGGGCGTCTTTCAAATCACGCACTCGTGCGGCCACTGCTGGCGAAATACCTGAAGCGTACCGTGGCTAAAAAGGCCAACCCAAACCATTACCCCGCGCCCTACGCGATGATTGATTTGTGGTGCAAATATTTTGACAACCCAAATAAGATGTATGCCGAAGAGGCGCTCTCTGTGGCCAATCTTGTTGTGGGTGATACCGCGCAAAATCTGATCCGCGTTTTTTTCTTGCAGGAAGAGATGAAAGGATTAGGGCGAAAAAATAAATTTCATGCCGAGCGCGTACATGTGGTGGGTGCAGGCGTTATGGGGGGAGACATCGCCGCGTGGTGTGCGTTAAGGGGGCTGCGTGTGACCCTGCAAGATCAGTCGCCAGAGCGGATCGCCCCTGCAATGAAACGCGCCCATGCGCTGTTTAAAAAGAAACTTCGTCAGCCGCGCCTGATTCAGGCAGCAATGGATCGCCTGATGCCGGATGTCAAAGGGGTGGGTGTTGAACGTGCCGATGTGATCATCGAAGCGATATTTGAAAATGCAGAGGCAAAGCAGAACCTTTATCGCACGCTGGAGCCACGCATGAAGCCCACCGCGCTGCTGGCCACCAACACCTCCAGCATTCCGCTGGAGATTTTAAGTGAAGCGCTGGAGTCACCAAAGCGCCTTGTTGGGCTCCATTTTTTCAATCCGGTGGCGCAGATGCAGCTGGTTGAAATTGTTAAGGGTCAGCAGACTAGCCAGACCACAGTGAATCAGGCGGCAGCTTTTGCGCGTCAGATTGACCGCCTGCCACTGCCAGTAAAGAGCAGCCCCGGATTTTTGGTGAATAGAATTTTGATGCCCTATCTATTAGAGGCGGTGGTGCTGGAGAGCGAAGGTGTGTCGCCCGAGTTGATCGATAAAGCGGCCACTGATTTTGGGATGCCGATGGGGCCGATTGAACTGGCCGATACGGTCGGGCTTGATATCTGTCTGGCGGTTGCCGAAACACTGGCAGAGAGTTTAGAGGTCGATGTGCCAGCCAAGCTGCGGACGATGGTGAGCGCAGGCACACTGGGGCGCAAGAGTGGTAAGGGTTTCTATCGTTACAGTAAAGGGAAACCCGAGAAGGCTAAACTCGATGGGCAAAGTGTGTCGCCTGAGCTTACCGAGCGCATGATGTTTCGCATGCTCAATGAAGCGATGGCCTGCCTGCGCGAAGGAGTGGTTGAAAGTGATGACCTGCTCGATGCTGGGATTATCTTTGGCACCGGTTTTGCACCGTTCCGTGGTGGCCCAATGCACTATATTCAGGCCAGTGGCCGTGAGTCGATGAAAGCAAAAATGGATCGCTTAAGCGAGCAGCATGGGGCGCGCTTTGTGCCCGACGCAGCATGGGATAATTTATAATTCCACCTTGCAGGCCGCTGATGGGCGCCATCAATAGGCGATCATGCTAAGGCCTCTGGCTGGCGCACTAAAGTGATATCGATTGAGCTAATGATTTATTATTTCCCTTGGCAAGTGCTATGACAAACAACACTTCACAAATTATCTCCCCAGAACAGGCGGGCACCTTGGCAGGTCTGTTGCGTGAGCGCATCAAACGCACCCCCGAACATACTGCCTATCATTACTATCTTAACCATGAGCGGCGCTGGCGCAAGCTGACGTGGCGCGAGCTGGGGCGGCGCGTGGTTAAATGGCAAATGGCTTTAAAAAGTGAAGGGCTACAGCCGGGAGACCGTGTTGCGGTGATGTTACGCAACAGTGTGCAGTGGGTCGCCTTTGAGCAGGCAGCGCTTGGTTTGGGGTTGGTTGTGGTACCGCTTTATGTCAATGATCGCCCGGATAATACACGCTATATACTGCAAGACACTGAATCGAAGGTACTGCTGCTGGAGGGGTGTGAGCAGTGGTGCCAAATTGAACAGGTGATTGATGACGTCAAAAGTTTAAAACGTATTGTGAGCCTGCATGCCGACATCAATGAAACGGTTCACCCGC